>JAICIT010000287.1 GCA_025960445.1 Bradyrhizobium sp.
CACACGCTGATCGGATACACCGACCAGCCGACCCAAATGCAGCTTGTCGTCTATGCCACCGTGCTGCTGGCAACGTTCATGCTGATGCGGTTCACCCGATCGCAACCCGCCACCCGCGGCGTCGCAACCGGCTGAGCTGTTTCAGGCGGGGCGGCTGGTGGAAAAAAATCATTGTAGCGGCGGATCGCCGCTGGTGCGTTTTTTCGCAAGATCCATTTCGGTTACCGCGATCAGGATTTCCGCGCGGGTCTTGAGGTCGGGTGCTTCCAGCATGGCCTGCTTTTCCGCCGGGCCGTAGGGCGACATCATCGCCAGCGCGTTCACCAGCGCCTCGTTAGGCGCGCTCTCCACGCCCTCCCAGTCGACCTTGAGATCGTTCGCTTTGAGGAAATCGGTCAGGACCACGAGCAACGCCTCGCGATCTACCGCTTCCTCCCCTTTGCGCGCGATGAAGTCGTCGATGAAAGGAAAATAATCCACCTTGCATTGCCGATACGGCGTGAGCACCGCCAATTCTTCCATGATCTTGAACCGCGCAATGCCGGTGAGTTCGAGGATGTAGCGGCCGTCCCCCGCCTCCGCGAGCTGAGTGATGCGCCCGACGCAGCCAACCCGAAACAGGACCGGCTTGGCCTCATCCCGCGAGTGCGCGGCATCCGGCTGAATCATCCCGATCAGCCGATGCCCATCACGTAATGCGTCATCGACCATCGCCAGATAGCGCGGCTCGAAGATGTTGAGCGGCATCTGGCCGCGCGGCAGCAACAGCGCGCCGGGCAGCGGAAACACCGGGATTACTTCGGGAAGGTCGCCGGGACCGCGATATTCGGCATTGATCGGCATAGGGCGATCCCGGTGCTAACACGTCACGTGTTGGTTTGCAGCGTATTGAACTTCGACCGTTGCCATGGCGCGAAATGCCGGCGTTACGAGAACAGGATCGTCGACAGCCGCTTCCGTCCCTCCACGGTGGCCTCATCAGTCGGGCCCCAGGCCTCGAAGAACTGCACCAATTGCTTTCGCGCGCCGTCGTCGTTCCACTTGCGGTCGCGCTTGACGATTTCGAGCAGTTGCTGGATCGCCTCGGACCGTTTGCCGTTGGCGTTGAGCGCGGTCGCAAGATCGAACCTGGCCTGATGATCGAGTGGATTTGCGGCGACTTTCTGCTCCAGCTCAGCGACCGGGCCGAGCGCCTTTGCCTGCTCGGAGAGATCGATGGATGCCTGTACCGCGCTGACCGCCGCGTCATTGCGCTTGGATTCCGGCACCATGGCTAGAGTTTGTTTGGCCTTCTCGATCGCGCCGGTCACCAGATAACATTTCGCCAGTCCCGCAAGCGCCGGGATGTTGGTCGCGTCCGCGGCCAGTACTTCGGCATAGATCTGCGCCGCGGTGGTCGCATCGCCTTCGGCGAGCACGGCTTCGGCTTCCTTGATGATCTCCGCGATGTTGGGCTCGCCCGGCATGCCCGCGGTCAGTTTGCCGATGAACGCGGTGATCTGGCTTTCCGGAACCGCACCCATGAAGCCGTCGGCCGGCTGGCCGTTGACGAACGCGATCACGGCCGGGATCGATTGGATACCCATCTGGCCCGGGATCGCCGGATGTTCATCGATGTTCATTTTGACGAGCTTGACCTTGCCGTTGGCGGCTCGCACCGCCTTTTCCAGCATCGGTGTAAGTTGTCGGCATGGACCGCACCATGGCGCCCAGAAATCGATCAGCACCGGCTGGCGCTTCGACTCCTCGATCACGTCCTTCACAAAGGTCTGGGTCGTCGTTTCCTTGATCAGATCGGGCGCCGCTGCGCTGCCCTGCTCAACTATCGTCACGGGAATCCTCGCCTGATGTACTGCGGTTCGGGGTGTTCTTTACCACTTTCCAGCCCTAATTGGCGCTTGGAGGGCCGATTTGCAATCGGCGGAACTGCCGGAGGGCAGCAATCACGCCTGATTGAGCCGTGCTTTCCGCGATCTTGCGTCATTTGGAGGGCATTTACTCATTTAGCTGCGTTATCGGTGGGAGGTTTTCGGCTTGCGCAGGCTGTTGCATTCGGAGGCCGCATTTGGCATAGCTCTGCCGTTGCCGGTGAGCGATTGCCGTCAACCCCGGATGCGGGTGTAGCTCAGTGGTAGAGCACGACCTTGCCAAGGTCGGGGTCGAGGGTTCGAGCCCCTTCGCCCGCTCCAAAACTTCCATAACAAAAAGTGCATGAGGGTCCGCGTGTGCGGGCTCTGGCTCATCGGGCCGCGCGGCGTGATTGCGGTTGCCGCGCACTAAAATCCTCTCGATTGAAATCGATCCAAAGAAATTTCTTCTCAATCGCCTGACGCGATGCAGGGCCGCGTCGGCAACACGCTTCTCACTCGCGATGAATGTGATAGCATCCGATGGTCTGCCCCCCAAAGGCGGATGAAAACTACGTCTCTCGGAACGACCTTCAGAAGAATAACAGGGGCAGCCGCTCGGCTGCATAGGGAGTGAGGCGATGAAATCGGCTTTCAATCGATCTATTCTTGCGCTTGCAGCAATCGTGGTTGTTGCGGGGGTCAGTCAAGCCAACGCACAGCAGAAATCTCTCCACAGTTATCAATCCGGCACCAAGGAATTCTGGACGCATCCGCCGGATGACTGGTTCCTCGGCGACGAAACCGAAGCCCAGAAGGGACTCGCGCCGCCATCGGGACCGCCGACCGGCTCATCCGAGGCGGAGCTCGCCTCACTGATGAAAAAGATCAAGCTGCCGCCCGGCTTCAAAATTGAAGTCTACGCGCCCGGGGTGCTGGCGGCCCGGCAGATGGCTTGGGGCGACAAGGGCACGCTGTTTGTGGGCTCGTTCGGGCTCGGCAACGTGTACGCCATCAAGGACAATGGCGGAAAGAAAGAGGTCAAGACCATCCTCAAGGGCCTGAACATGCCGACCGGCCTCGCCTTCCGGGATGGCGCGCTGTACGTGATCGCGGTCGACAAGCTGATCAAATACGAGAATGCCGAGGCCAATCTGGACAATCTTGGCTCCGGCAAGGTGGTGTATGACGACATGCCGTCCTACGCCGCGCATGGCTGGAAATATATCGCGGTCGACAAGGAGGGCTGGTTCTTCATTCCGTTCGGACCTCCCTTCAACATCGGCATTCCTCCGACCAGCGTCTCGCAGATTCGCCGCGTCGATCCCAAGACCGGCAACGCTGAAATCTGGGCGCTTGGCGTGCGTAACAGCGTCGGCGGCGACGTCGATCCGCGTAGCGGAAAATACTGGTTCACGGAAAACGCGCGCGACTGGATCAGCGACGATCTCCCGAGCGATAAGCTCAACATGATCTCGCATATCGGCGAGCACTTCGGTTATCCCTATTGCCACCAGGGCGACCTGCCGGACACCAAGTTCGCGATGGGTCACAAGTGTTCGGAATTCACACCGCCCGTGCTCAAGCTCGGCGCGCATGTGGCTCCGCTCGGCATGAAGTTCTATACCGGCGATCAATTCCCCGCCGAGTACAAGAACAACATCCTGATCGCCGAACACGGCTCGTGGAATCGGCATAAATATCAGGGCGCCCGGATCATGCGCGTGACGGTCGGTCCGGACGGCAAGAACGCCAAGCAGGAAGTGTTCGCATCGGGCTGGCTCGAAGGCGACCAGGGTTATCTCGGCCGGCCGGCTGACATCATTCTGGCCAAGGATGGCTCGATACTCGTTGCCGACGACTGGGCTGGCGCGATCTACCGCATCAGCTACAGCAAGTAGCAGCGGTTAAACGATCAGGGGGCTGCGGCCGCTCGGAACGAGTGGCCGCGGCTTCGCGTTTGTGGCCGCGGGTGGCGAAAGCAGGGAATGCCGAGATGCGCGTTCGATTCAGCCTCAGAATGTTGTGTGCAGTTGCATTAGTTGCGGTCGCGAGCGCGCCGGCCATCAGCGCTGACACAACCGCCGCCAAGGAAAAGGCAGAGATGTGCACCGCCTGTCACGGCGAGGGCGGCATTTCGCAGACCGAGAACATCCCGTCGCTGGCGGCGCAGCCCGACCAATTCATTCAATGGCAGCTGGTGTTCTTTCGCGGCGGCGCCCGCAAGAACGAGCAGATGCAGCCGATCGCCGAGCAGGTCACCAACGAAGATATCCGTTTGTTCGGCGCCTATTTCGCCGCGCTGACGCCGCCGAAGCCATCGACCGACGACAATCCCGATCTGTCGAAGAAAGGCGCGGAGGCGGCCGCGGGCCGGCGTTGCGCATCATGCCATACCGACACATACGCTGGCACGAAAGCGGTGGCCCGGCTCGCTGGGCAACGCGAGGAATATCTGGTCAAGGCGTTGCACGATTACAAATCGGGCGTGCGATCCGGCGGCGCCGGCTCGGCCATGACCGATGTCGCCTATCCCCTCAGCGACGAAGAGATCACCGCGCTGGCGCATTATCTCGCGCATCTCTGAGGTGACGCGCTGCTGCGGAGGCGCTCTTTCGCCTTACCCTCGCTGGTTTTCATATGCCTTCAGATGCGTATAGGCGATGCGCAGCTTCGGCACCGGCACTTTGGATGCATCGCCGCGCATCATCAGATCCCCAATGACGTGGTCGGCTTCGACCGGCGCGCCCGACTTGATGTCGCGGTACATCGAGGCGGTCAGTTGCGAGCCCTGCGTCAGTAGCATGCCGCGGCTGCGTTCCAGGAAG
>JAICIT010000288.1 GCA_025960445.1 Bradyrhizobium sp.
CCACGCCATTCGCTTGTACGAGGGGGAGCGCAAAAGATAGGCCGGATGGAAAGTCGCCAACGCGCGGATCACGCGGGTTCCGGTATCGTAGTCGAACCACTTGCCCCGGGTTTTCATGATGCCCTCGCGCTTTCCCAACAGTGTTTGGGTCGAAGGATTGCCCAACGTGACCAGCACCTCAGGATTCACCAGTTCGATCTGGCGTTGAATGAACGGCAGGCAGATTTGGGTCTCCTGAGGCGTCGGGGTCCGGTTGCCGGGTGGTCGCCACGGAATGACGTTGGCAATGTACGCATTGGTGCGGTCGAGCCCTATGGCGGCTAACATCCGGTCCAGCAGTTTGCCCGAACGGCCGACAAACGGCAGGCCTTCCAGATCCTCCTCACGGCCGGGAGCCTCGCCAACGAACATGATGCGCGCCTGCGGGTTGCCGTCGGAGAATACCAGGCGGGTAGCGGTCGACTTCAGTGCGCAGCCCTCGAAACTTTCCAGAAGCGCACGCAGAGCTTCGAGACTCGGCGCTGTTCGCGCGGCTTCCCGGGCTGAAAGGATTGCGGCTTCCGGCGGCAGTGTCGTTTCGACGCGCGGCACCGGCAGCGGAGCGGCAGGAATGAGCGGTTTGGCCGACGCTATTGGGCTCACGGCTGGGACGAGGTCAGGATCGGCCAGCCGGTCGATCGGTTCGTCCGCCAGCGCGCAGTCGACTCCGGCCTCGAGATAAAAGGCGAGCAATTGCTGGATAGTAGGCGCGCTTTCGAACGTCATGGCGGAATGTCCAAGCATGTCCTAACTGTAACGCGTATGGGGCCGCAACGAAACGTCCGGCCGGGCATTTCCATGTTGTTCTCAGACGAAAAATCGGAAACAAACGGGCTTTCACACGGAAGCTTTCCCAATCGGGCGGGGATGAGATCATGAGTACGGAAGAGTTGCCGCCGCGCGAATCCATGGAATTCGACGTCGTGATTGTCGGCGCCGGACCGTCCGGCCTTGCCGCCGCGATACGGCTGAAGCAGCTCAATGCCGATCTGACGATTGTTGTCGTGGAGAAGGGCTCCGAAGTCGGCGCGCACATTCTATCAGGCGCGGTGATCGATCCGGTGGCGCTGGACAGATTGGTTCCGGATTGGCGTGAAGACGCCGATTGTCCGCTGAAGACGCAGGTCAAGGTCGACAAGTTTTATTGGATGACGAAAACGACAGCGATTCCGCTGCCGGCGATAGCGATGCCGCCGCTGATGAACAATCATAGCTGCTATATCGGCTCGCTCGGGAATGTTTGCCGCTGGCTGGCGAGAAAGGCTGAGGCGCTCGGCGTCGAGATCTATCCGGGCTTCGCTGCCGTCGAAGTGCTTTACAACGAAGATGGCGCGGTGCGCGGCATCGCCACTGGTGACATGGGTGTCGCCAAGGACGGCTCGCACAAATCTTCCTATACGCGGGGCATGGAATTGCTCGGCAAATACACACTGTTCGCCGAGGGCGCGAGGGGCAGTCTGACCAGGCAGCTGATTGCGAAATTCGCTCTCGACGCCAAAAGCGAGCCGCCAAAATTCGGCATCGGGCTGAAGGAAGTCTGGGAGATCGAGCCCTCGAAACATCAGAAAGGCCTGATCCAGCATTCGTTCGGCTGGCCGCTCAACAATTCCATCGGCGGCGGGTCCTTCCTCTACCATTATGACACCAACCTGGTGGCGATCGGTTTTGTCGTGCATCTCAACTACAGCGATCCGTATCTGTCGCCGTTTGATGAATTCCAGCGCTTCAAGACCCATCCCGCGATCAGCACCCTGCTCGAGGGCGGCAAGCGGCTGGCCTATGGTGCGCGGGCCATCACCGAAGGGGGATATCAATCGGTCCCGCGCCTGACCTTTGCCGGCGGCGCGCTGATCGGCTGCGCGGCAGGTTTTGTGAATGTGCCACGCATCAAGGGTGTCCACAACGCTATCGGCAGCGCCATGTTGGCGGCCGAGCACGTTAACGCCGCGCTCGGCAGCGGCCGTGCCAATGACGAATTGGTCGCGTACGAGAACGCCTGGCGCGACTCCCCGGTCGGGAAAGATCTCTATCCCGTTCGTAACGTCAAGCCGTTGTGGTCTAAATTCGGCACGGTCATTGGTGTGGCTCTGGGCGGGATCGATATGTGGTGCAACACCTTGGGTTTCTCCCTGTTTGGGACCCAGTCGCATGCCAAGCCCGACCGGAAGACCCTGGATCCGGCAAGAGAACATGTGCCAATTCCAGCCCCGAAGCCGGACGGCAAACTAACCTTCGATCGGCTGTCCTCAGTATTCCTTTCCAATACCAATCACGAAGAAGACCAGCCGGTGCATCTCAAGGTCGCCGACATGAACCTGCAGAAGACCTCGGAGCACGACGTGTATGCCGGGCCCTCCTTTCGGTATTGTCCTGCCGCCGTTTATGAGTGGGTTGAAGAGGCGAGCGGGCCGCGTTTCGTGATCAATGCTCAGAACTGCGTTCACTGCAAAACCTGCGACGTAAAGGACCCGAATGGCAACATCACCTGGGTTCCGCCGGAGGGCGGTGGTGGACCCAACTACGAGGCCATGTAACCACGATTGCGTGAGCCGTCGCCGCCGGCCAACGATCCCGGCCACGATACGGCCACACTGAAAGCGTTTTCAGGCAAGGGGCGACCATCCCTGCGTTTCCATCGATCGATTGGCCGCCTCATATCCTTGCGGTCGAACTCCAAACGCGGCATTGTCACACGCTTGATCATGTCGGCTGGGTTCGCATTCGAGAATGATCGCAAGATCTTGCCGTGAAATCCTGGAGCTTAGGGCGAACCGTGATGCTTTTCATTCGATTCAATCGCTCGGCCGTTGCCGCATTCGCGTTCTCGCTGCTGGCACTGCCGGGTTCGCTTTTGGCGCAGACGCCGGATCATCCCTCCGACAACTCGGCGCGTTTTCCTACGCCGCATGACCTGAAAGCGATGACCATGTCGGGCAGCTATCTGGCCGCTCGCCACGCCAGCGTGGAACGGGACTCGGCTTCGGCTGCGGCGTTCTACCGCTCGGCGCTTCGAATCGATCCCAAGAACAATGAGCTATTGGATCGTGCGTTCATTTCGTCGCTCGCGGACGGCGACATCGATGAGGCCGTCAAGCTTGCCGATCGGATTCTGACAATCGACAAGTCCAATCGGGTTGCCCGTCTCGTGGTTGGCGTGCGCGATCTGAAGATGAAGAAATACTCGGCCGCGCAATCGAACATCAATCAATCGGTGCGGGGACCGATCACCGATCTTGTGGCGACGCTTCTGTCCGGCTGGGCCACCTATGGCGCCGGCGACACCAAAGCGGCGGTGGCCAATATCGACAAACTCACCGGCCCGGAGTGGTATCCGATCTTCAAGGACCTGCATTCGGGCATGATCCTCGAGCTCGCGGGCAAGGAAAAGGACGCCGGCGTGCGTCTGGAGCGAGCCTACAAGCTCGACGATTCCATGCTGCGCGTCGCGGACGATTATGCCCGCTGGTTGACGCGCAACAAGGACGATGCCGCGGCGACCGCGATCTATCAGGCGTTTGAAAAGAAACTCCCGCGGCATCCGCTGGTGCAGGAAGCTTTGCGCCAGACCAAGGCCGGGAAAAAGATGTCACCGCTGGTCGATTCGCCGCAAACCGGCGCCGCCGAGGCGCTCTACGGGATCGGCGCGACGTTGACACGGCGGGGCGGCGAGGATCTCGCGTTGGTCTATCTGCAGCTTTCGCTCTATCTCGCGCCTAATCATCCGTTGGCGCTGTTGTCCCTTGCCGATCTTTACGAGTCGGTGAAGAAGCCGGCGATGGCCATCAAGGTTTACGAGCGGATGCCGGCCAATTCGGTCCTCAAGCGCAATGCGCAAATTCAGCTCGCGACGAATCTCGACGCTGCCGATCGCAGTGAGGAGGCCATCAAAATCCTCAAGGGCGTTAAAGCCGAGGATCCCAAGGATATTGAAGCGATCATGGCGCTCGGCAATATCGAGCGGGGCCGCAAGAAATTTGCCGATTGCGCGGAGACCTACTCCCAAGGCATCGCTGCGTTGCCGGATGCCAACGAGAAAAACAATTGGGTTTACTATTATTACCGCGGCATCTGCGAGGAGCGTTCAAAGCAGTGGAACAAGGCGGAAGCCGATATGCGCAAGGCGCTCCAACTGCAGCCTGAACAGCCTCACGTCCTGAATTATCTTGGCTATTCGTGGATCGATCAGGGCATCAATCTCGACGAAGGCATGAAGATGATCAAGCGGGCGGTCGATCAGCGCCCGGATGACGGCTATATCGTGGACTCGCTGGGCTGGGCCTATTATCGGATCGGCAATTACGATGACGCGGTAAAGAACCTGGAGCGCGCCATCGATCTCAAGCCTGAGGATCCGACCATCAACGACCACCTCGGCGACGCCTATTGGCGTACCGGCCGTACGCTGGAAGCCAAATTCCAGTGGGCGCACGCGCGCGACCTGAAGCCCGAGCCGGAAGAGTTGCCCAAGATCGAGGCCAAGATCCAGAACGGACTGCCCGACGACACCTCCTCGGCGGCTTCGGCGGAGAAGAAAAAGGAAGATGGCAAGGGCGGCTGATCCTATCGCTGCTTGGTCCGTGCTAACATTTGCGCCTGTCCTGGCCGGCTCACTTGCGAGTGGAGCAGTTTACC
>JAICIT010000289.1 GCA_025960445.1 Bradyrhizobium sp.
ATGCTGAAGCCGAAGAACCTGTGCATGATCGTGATGGACAACGGACTTTACCAGATCACCGGCGGGCAACCGACTCCCGCGGCGGCGGTGTCGGATATTGTGGCAATCGCGATCGGCAGCGGGCTTTCCGAAAGCGCGTGGGCGGCCGACGAGGAGGACTTTGAGCGCTTGGTCGAGCAATCGCTGTCAGCTTCGGGACCGACGCTGATCGGTGTCCGCATCGATGACAAGCCGGGCGTTGGCGCAACCCGCCGGGATCCCGTGCAGATCAGGGAACGTTTCATGCTCGGGCTTGGCGTACGCGAGGCCTTGTGAAGTAGAACCGACGCAGCGAGTGTTGCGGGCGAAAAAATGCCGCCCGATCCAGGGCGGCATTTTATGTGCTTGTGATGACATGACTTGATTTAGAGCAGGCCCGCGCCGCGCGCCCACTTGTACTTGGCGCCGAGCACCGCGACCGGAATTTCGGTCGAGTAGGCGTAGGCGACGATGCCATTCTGGTAGAGATAGTCGGCGGCCTCCTCGACTTCGATGTCTCCGGCTAACGACGCAACGATCGGCTTCTCGATACCCTTTGCCTTCATTTCGTTTTTCACCTCGACCATGTTCTTTGCGAACACCATCGGTGGCGTCACGATGGTGTGCCAGTAGCCGAGGATCAGCGAATGGATGCGCGGGTCTTCCAGCCCGAGCTTCACCGTGTTGACATAGGTGATCGGCGGCTCGCCACCGGTGATGTCAATCGGATTGCCTGCCGCACCGAACGGCGGGATGAATTTGCGGAACGCGGCATCCAGGTCCGGCGGAATCGCCATCAATGACAACTTGTTATCGATGCAGGCGTCCGACAGCAGCACGCCCGAGCCGCCCGCTCCGGTGATGATGACGACGTTTTCGCCTTTCGGGGTCGGCAGCACCGGAACGCCACGGGCGAATTCCAGCATGTCGCGCAGCGAGCGTGCGCGGATGACGCCCGATTGGTTGAAGACGTCTTCATAAATCTTGTCGTTGCCGGCAAGCGCCCCGGTATGGGAGCTGGCCGCCTTGGCGCCCGCTGACGTCCGGCCCGCCTTCAAGACCACAATCGGCTTCTTCTTCGATACCCGCTTCGCGACCTCCGCAAACGAGCGGCCATCCTTCAGATCCTCGCAATGCTGGGCGATGATTTGAGTGTTGTCGTCCTGCTCGAAGAATGTCAGCAGATCGTCTTCATCGATATCGGATTTGTTGCCGAGACCGACAATGGCAGAGACGCCCATTTTGGCGGAGCGCGAAAATCCGATGATCGCCATCCCGATGCCGCCGGATTGAGAGGACAGCGCCGCCGAGCCCTTCACGTCGTAGGCGGTGCAGAACGTCGCGCACAGATTGGCGGGAGTGTAGTAGAAGCCGTAGATGTTCGGCCCCATCAGGCGGATGCCGTATTTCTGTCCGATCGCCTGAATTTCCTCCTGGCCCTTCACGTTGCCGGTTTCGGCATAGCCGGACGGAATCAGGATCGCACCGACCACTTTCTTCTCGCCGCACTCAACCAACGCGGACGCCACAAGGCTCGCCGGAATCGCGAAAACCGCGATATCGATTTCGCCGGGTACGTCCTTGACCGATTTGTAGACCTTCTTGCCCATGATCTCATCCGCCTTGGGATGGATCGGATAGATCTCGCCCTTGTAACCGCCGTTGATGAGATTCTTCATAACGGAGTTGCCGATCTTCCCGGTCTCGGCGGAAGCACCGATCACGGCGACCGACTTCGGTTTCATGATCCGGTTCATCTGCCGCACGATGTCATCGTGGTTCGGGCGCGGGCGCGCCGGCTTCGGCGCGAAGTCAACGACAATACGGACGTCGGCGGCGATCGCGTTTGCTTTGGTCGCGAAGACCGGGTTGAGATCCATTTCGGTGATTTCAGGGAAGTCGGTGATCAATCGCGAAACGTTGACAATGATGTCGGCAATCGCGTCGCGATTGACGGGATCGCTGCCGCGCACTCCGTTGAGCATCTCGTGCGCCTGGATCCCATCGAGCATCGAGAGCGCGTCTTGCTTCGTAGCTGGCGCAAGACGGAAGGTGATGTCCTTGAGAACTTCCACCAGCACGCCGCCCAGGCCAAACGCGACGAGTTTGCCGAACGACCCGTCCGTGACCGCGCCAATGATCACTTCCTGTCCACCCAGCAACATCTGCTGGACCTGAATCCCCTCAATCTTGGCGTCCGATTTGTATTTCTTGGCATTGGCCAGAATTGCGTCGTAGTTCTTTTCGACTTCGGCGGCGTTCTTCACCCCTACCATCACGCCGCCAGCTTCGGTTTTGTGCAGAATATCCGGCGAGACGATCTTCATCACGACCGGGAAGCCCATATCGGTCGCGATCTTCGCTGCTTCGGCTGCGGATTTCGCCACGCCCTCCTTTGGAACAGCAATGCCGTAGGCGTCGCAGACCAGTTTGCCTTCCGGCGCCGTCAAGCTTGTGCGTTTGTCCGCCTTGACCCCAGCGAGTATTTTGCGAACCGCATCTTTGGAATTCGACATTGGCTTCCTCCTTGAGGTCTCTTTGATCCCCGGCGAAACGCGCGGCATTGGACGGCGTTTCACCTGCGGTTGTTCCCGGCATTGGGAAAGGCGGGTCAGCCTGGGCCGCAATATTGATTTATGGGCCGCTGTTAGGCATCATGGCATTTGGTATGCCAGAAACGGTCTTGTCAAGATGGGGCAAGCTTTCGATGGCCTAAAACCTGAGCAACTTGACAGTCTGGCATTTGGCATGCCAAAAACATTTCCAGAAATTGCGCTTACAAGAATTAGTCTGACAAAGACGTCTCCCGCGAGGGATCAGTCGTGCCGTTACGGAAACAAACCGAGGCAAGCTCCACCATGGCCGAGGCAGAAATCGCAATCGTCCGCATCGCCCCGGAGACCAGCTTCAAGAACAAAGCCTATGAGGCTTTGAAGGAAGCCATCCTGAAGATGGACATTTACGCTACACCGGAGCCGGTGATGCTCGATGAGCGCGCGCTTTCGGAGCGGCTCGGCGTCAGCCGCACCCCGATACGCGAAGCAATCGCGATGCTGGAGCAGGATGGATTCGTGAAGACCGTGCCGCGCCGCGGCATCGTCGTGGTGCGTCGTACGAAGGCCGAGATCGTCGACATGATCCGGGCCTGGGCCGCGCTCGAGAGCATGGCCGCGCGACTGATCACGACCACGGCGCGCAAAAAGGACATCTCCGCCCTTCGCGACTTCTTCAAGAATTTCGGTAAGGATCGCCTCCCGCAGGACCATGTCGAGGAATATTCGAAAGCCAACATCGCCTTTCATCAGGCTCTGATTTCGCTCAGCGAGTCGCCGGTGCTGATCGACATGACCAATGACATCCTGCTGCACGTTCGCGGCTACCGGCAATTGACGATCGGACGCCAGGATCGCACTGCGGTATCGCTGCCCGAGCATATGGCCATCATCGAGGCGCTCGAGGAACGCGACACCGAGTTGGCGGAAAAGCGCGCGCGCGATCACACCCTCGGGCTGGCCGCTTATGTCGAAGCCCACGGACAAGAACTTTTCTAGCACAACGGCCGTTAGCTTTGGGGCTTTGGGCAACGACTCAAGAGGACGCGAACTCGCGCCGCGAAGAAACGATCAGGGAGACAAGCCGATGCTGAACACCGCGACAAAGCCCGAAGCGACGGACGCCCAACAAGAGCTGACGGATGGCTTTCATCTGGTTATTGACGCTCTCAAGCTGAATGGCATCAACACGATCTATGGGGTACCTGGAATCCCGATCACCGACCTCGGTCGGATGGCGCAGGCGGCCGGCATTCGTGTGATCTCGTTCCGCCACGAGCAGAACGCCGGCAACGCTGCCGCAATAGCCGGGTTCCTGACCAAGAAACCCGGGGTTTGTCTCACGGTGTCGGCGCCAGGATTTTTGAACGGGCTGACGGCGCTCGCCAATGCGACCACAAACTGCTTTCCGATGATCCTGATCTCCGGCTCCTCCGAGCGCGAGATCGTGGACCTTCAGCAGGGCGACTATGAAGAGATGGACCAGTTGGCGATCGCGAAGCCGCTTTGCAAAGCCGCGTTTCGCGTGCTGCATGCCGCCGACATCGGTATCGGTCTGGCGCGCGCGATCCGGGCCGCGGTCTCGGGCCGGCCTGGCGGCGTCTATCTCGATTTGCCCGCTAAACTTTTCTCTCAGGTCATGAATGCGGACGCAGGGGCCAAGTCGCTGGTGAAAGTGATCGACGCGGCGCCCGCCCAGATTCCGGCCCCGAGCGCCGTCAAGCGGGCGCTCGACCTTCTGAAGAGCGCAAAACGTCCGCTGATCATTTTGGGCAAGGGTGCCGCCTACGCGCAGGCCGACGACGACATCCGCGCGCTGATCGAAAGGACAGGCATTCCTTTTCTGCCGATGAGCATGGGAAAGGGTCTGTTGCCCGACACGCATCCGCAGTGCGCCGGGGCGGCGCGTTCGACCGTGCTGAAAGACGCCGACATCGTGATGTTGATCGGCGCCCGCCTGAATTGGCTTCTGTCGCATGGCAAGGGCAAGAGCTGGGGGGATGCGCCAAAGAAGTTCATCCAGATCGACATCGAGCCGAGGGAAATGGACTCCAACGTTGAGATAGCGGCCCCAGTTGTGGGCGATATCGGTTCC
>JAICIT010000290.1 GCA_025960445.1 Bradyrhizobium sp.
GGGAGAACACGGTACTGGCGGAAGGGGTGGGATTCGAACCCACGGTACCCTTGCAGGCACGCCGGTTTTCAAGACCGGTGCCTTAAACCACTCGGCCACCCTTCCTGCTGCGTCCCTCTTGAGGGATGGCGCGGCCGATTGCAAGCAGTGCGAAACCGAAAGCTCCGCAAAACGGCGAATGCGGAAGCGCAAGCATTGATTTACCACCCCAAGCCTCTCCCCATTTCCGCCGCGTTCCGGATGCGATATCTTCATTCCTTGGTGCGGAGGTGGGCTGCATCACGGACAGACCGTCGGGCCTCAATGTGGAGTAGGGCTTGCACGGTGGAACGATGTTGGGGCGAATGGGGATTCAAAGGCCAGATCAAATCACGCTGACAGCCAGAGGCGCTGTGGCGATTGCCGCGTGTCTTTTGCTCGCCAATTGCGCCTCATCCGGCAAATTCGCCAGCCGGGTCGATCCCAGATACGGCGTTTCCTCAAGCCCCAGGGTCGTAGAATTCGGCGAGCCCGTGCCGAAGGGTGGAGGCACTTATCGCGTCGGCAAGCCATACACGGTGGCTGGGCGGGTTTATGTGCCCGAGGAGGACATCAATTATCGCGAGGAGGGTTTGGCGTCCTGGTACGGCGATGACTTCCACGGCCGACTCACCGCCAACGGCGAGATATTCGATATGGGCGCGCTAACGGCAGCGCACCCAACTCTGCCGATGCCCTGCTATGCGCGAGTGACGAATATCTCGAATGGCAAGTCGCTCATTGTCCGGGTCAATGACCGCGGACCATATCATGGCAACCGGCTCATCGATGTCTCGAACAGAGCCGCCGAACTACTGCAGTTCAAGGGCAATGGCGTCGCCCGTGTCCGCGTCGAATATGTCGGTCGGGCGCCGCTGGAGGGTTCTGACGACGTCCAACTGCTGGCCACTCTGCGAACCGGTGTACCCGCACCGTCACCGTCGCTGGTCCGGGTGGCATCCGCCCGTCCGTTTGTTCCGGAAATTACATCCCATGCTCATCCAATGAGGGGGGACATTCCGGTACCGGAGGGGCGTCCCTATAGTCTCGGCAACACGTCGGCCGATTTGACCTCGATCAATGCGACGTCAGAAATCTCCGCCTCGGCTCGTCGTCATGCCGGCGGCCGCACTCTCCAAAATCCTCACGCGGTGTCGTACGAAAACGACGACCTTTATGCGTCCGCGGTCCATCCGGTCTCGGCCTACGCGCCGATCGACCCGCGTGGGCCGAGCGAATTGCTTACCGGTCGAGGACTTTATTGACGCTTGGCTTTCATCGGCTGCGCGCGTTCGCGGTGAGGAATTCGATCAAGGCATTGACCCCATCGGCGCGCTGCATTCGAATCCGATGGACGGCGGCTTCGATGATCGGCTGCCTTTCAGGTTCGGCAAGCCCGCTCCATGTCGCCAACCCGCTTGGCTCCGATCAAGCCCCCGATGATGGATTCCTTGGAGCCGCGAGGAAACTGCGAGGCCATCGCTGAGATATGAGCGGTTGGCGAAATGATCACGTGGTCTTACATTAGCTCGTACCGCAGCTGGACGCAAAAACCGTCTTGCCCGTTTGCTGCTCGCGATCTCCGCTTGTTTGAGCTGGCGCAGTAAGCCGCCGCACCGGAACCCGTGTTGTTTGCGCTCCTTCCAACTGTTATTAGGCCGGCCTCAATGGCACTCAGGATAGCAACCTTCCGCGCGCCTCGGCGCTTCTGGTCCAATCTACTGGCGGCCGTGCTGGTGGCGACCGTCGGTTGGGCCGGCGCGGTCCATGCCGCCAACAACAGCGTGCAGGGCGCCAAGAAGGAAGAGGGCGGTTTCGATGGTGACGCGCCGACCGCAATCCTGATGGAGGCCTCCAGCGGCAGCGTGCTGTTCGAGAAGAACGCCGACGAGTTGCGGGCCCCCTCCAGCATGATGAAATTGATGACCGCCGAGGTTGTTTTCCATGCGATCAGGGAAGGCGAGGTCAAACTGACGGATGAATATCGTGTCAGCGAAAACGCCTGGCGCAAAGGCGGCGCGCCGGCCGGCGGGTCGACCATGTTCGCCGCCATTCACAGCAAGATTTCCGTCGACGATCTCCTGCACGGCGCAATCATTCAGAGCGGAAATGATGCTTGCATGGTGCTGGCTGAGGGTATGGCCGGTAACGAGCGCGCTTTTGCCGAATTGATGACCAAGCGGGCCCGCGAACTGGGAATGACACGATCAACCTTCGGCAACTCCAACGGTCTGCCGGACCCGGACAACAAGATGACGGTGCGCGAACTTGCAGTGCTTGCGCGTTACATCATCCGGACCTACCCCGAATTCTACAAACTGTTCGGTGAGAAGGAGTTCACCTGGAACAAGATCCGGCAGCAAAATCGAAATCCGCTGCTGAACTCACTGGAAGGCGCCGACGGGCTGAAGACCGGATACACCAAGGAAGGTGGCTACGGAATCGTCGGCTCCGCCGTGCAAAACGGGACACGGCTGATTGTCGTCCTCAATGGTCTGGAAGATCCCGAGGATCGCGCCTCCGAAGCCAAGAAGATGCTCGAATGGGGATTTCGCAATTTTGAGGCACGGGCACTGTTCGCGGCACAGCAGCCGATCGGCTATGCCAAGGTATTCGGCGGCGACAGCCGCTCGGTCAAACTGGTTAGTCCCAAACCGATTGAGGTGATGGTCCACAAGAACAGCAACGATAAGCTGATCGCGCGCATAATTTATAGCGGTCCGGTGCGGGCGCCGATCGAGGCCGGCCAACAGATCGGTATTGTCCGGGTCTGGCGCGCCGGCAACATCGCCATGGAGGCGCCGGTTTATGCGGGCGAGGCCATTGGCGTGGGATCGACCATGCGGCGGGCGATCGATGGGGTAAGCGAACTCGTCATCGGCGCGTTCCGTTTGGGCGCCGAGAAACTTTGAAATGGTTGAGCCTGCGATCAATGGAAATCTCGGGCGCGGACGATTCATCACCTTTGAGGGCGGTGAGGGATCCGGCAAATCGACCCAAATCAAGACGCTTGCAGAACGCCTGAAAGCTACAAAATTAAGAGCCATCGTTACGCGAGAACCGGGCGGGTCTCCCGGTGCCGAAATTATCAGGCATCTTGTGCTGTCCGGCATGGGCAAGCTGCTGGGCTCGGAGGCAGAAACGTTGTTGTTCGCGGCCGCGCGCGACGACCATGTCCGAACCGTGATCGAGCCCGCCCTTAATCAGGGAATCTGGGTGCTGTGTGATCGGTTCTCAGATTCAACGCGCGCCTACCAGGGCAGTCTCGGCAAGGTGTCGCCAGAAATTCTTAATGCCATGGAGCGGGTCACCATCGGCGATCTCAAGCCTGATCTGACAATCGTTCTCGATGTACCGGTAGAGATTGGCATCAACCGCGCGACCGCGCGACGCGGGGCCAGCTCCCCTGACCGCTTCGAGGCGGAAGGCATCAGATTCCATCAGGAACTCCGCGAAGCCTATCGGAAGATTGCCGCCGCCGAACCGCAACGATGCGTCTTGATCGATGCGACTGCCGAGCCCGGTCTGGTTGCGGAAAAAATATGGACCGCGTTGCGCGACCGCTTCTTCGTCGGCAATCCCGGCAACGTGGCCAGTTCAGCATGAGCGCCCGCCAGGTCGAGGCCCGAGTATCCGCCGTTCACCCGCGCGAGACCACATCGCTGTTTGGGCATCACGATGCGGAGATGGCATTGTTGAATGCCTATCGCAGCGGGCGCGTTCCGCATGCCTGGTTGATCGGGGGTCCAGCGGGAATTGGCAAGGCGACGCTGGCTTATAGAATGGCGCGCTTCGTGCTAGCACACCGCAATCCGCTCAGCGCCGATGTACATCGGGCCGAGTCGCTTCGGGTTGATTCATCTGATCAGGTCGCGAGACAGGTCGCGGCGGGAGCCCATGGCGGGTTGCTGACGTTGGAGCGGACACGCAACGATAAGGGCGTATTGCGAACCGTCATCACTGTGGATGAAACACGGGAGACGATCTCGTTTTTCGGATCGACCGCGGCGGGGGAGGGATGGCGTGTCTGCGTCGTGGACACGGTAGATGAACTCAATCCGAATGCCGCCAATGCCCTGCTGAAGGTGCTCGAAGAGCCGCCGCAGCAGTCGCTGTTTCTCCTGGTGAGCAACGCGCCCGCGCGAGTGTTGCCGACTATCCTGTCACGGTGCCGCAAATTGCTTTTGCGGCCGCTCGCCAGCTCCGACGTCCTCCGGGCTGCTGCTGACGCCAGCGCTATGGCGCCCGACGATCCCGCACTGATCGAGGCTACCGAAGCGGCTGAAGGCAGCGTCGCGCGCGCGATCACGTTGCTTGGCGGGGACGCCCTCAAGCTGCAGCAGCGCGCAGCAACGCTGCTGGCCGCGCTGCCGAGCGTCGATCCGCGCGAACTTCACGCTCTGGGTGACGCTCTCGGCAGCAGTGACAGGGTGGCTCTGGCAGCCTTTATCGACAGCGTCGATCGATGGTTCAGCGAGCGGCTGCGGGCCGACCAAGCCGACGCAAACCTTCCCCGCCTTGCACGGCTGGCGGAGGTGTGGGAAAAGATTAATCGCGCCGCACGCGACACCGCGGAATACAATCTGGAGCGCAAACCTCTGGTTTTCTCCGTGTTCGGTCTGCTCGCGGA
>JAICIT010000291.1 GCA_025960445.1 Bradyrhizobium sp.
TTCCCGACCGCAATACGCGCCCGTGCAGCATGCCGGGCAGCGCGTGGTCGTGGATGAACCGTTGATGGCCGAACACCTTGTCGGGAATGTCCAGCCGCTTGACAGAGCTTCCGGCCAGCGTCCGCGTTGTGGATGACTTTGGCGCAGCACTCCCTGTTGCGTCGCGCTCCAGCGATACTTCTTGGGCCAGCTCCCAATAGCTGGTGTTGATATTTCCAGGCCCGGAGATTGTGCCGTCATTGATTTCGAACTGATCGATCCCGACTCCCAGCCGATCGGATGCGGCGGCGAGGAAAATCTGCCGGACTTCAGCGCAGGCCTGCCGCATGGCCCGGCCCGATTGCTGCACCGAAAGACTTCCCGAGGTGACGCCTTCATTTGGGCTCGCAGCCGTGGACGCGCGAACCATTTCTACGCGCTCGATAGCGACGTCCAACCCGTCCGCCGCGATCTGGGCAAGCGCGGTGACGATCCCCTGGCCGATCTCCACCTTTCCCGGCGATACCAATACTCGCCCCCCGGGCGAGAGCTTGACCCATGATGACAGTCGTGGATTGGCGGCGAGGCTGACCGGCAATTTGCGCTCGGGAGATGCAGCCGGTGTCATCGCGCTGCCATCTCGGTGGCGGCGCGCAGCACTGCCCGGACCATCCGGTTATGCGAACCGCAGCGGCAAAGATTGCGGTCGAGCGCGGCTTTCACATCCGCATCGGATGGCTTGGGGTTTCGCATCAATAGCGCCGCGGCGCTCATCAGGATGCCCGATACGCAATAGCCACACTGTAAAGCCTGCTCGGCGATGAAGGCGCGCTGCAGCGGATGCGGTCGCTCGGCGGTCCCAAGTCCTTCGACCGTCGTGACGTCCTTGTCCGCCACTGACCACAGCGGCGTATCGCACGCTGCGACCGCATGCTTCCCGACGATCACGTTGCAGGCGCCGCATTCGTTGGCGCCGCAACCGAAATGCGGGCTGCTCACCCCAAGCTGGCCGCGCAGCACGGCAAGCAGCGAGGCATCCGGATCGGCCTCGACAGCCGTGTCAGTGCCGTTGAGGCGAAAGCGAACACTTTGCATCGAAAGGACCTCGATCCCGGTTCGATCTTACTGCGGCTTCTCGGCGAACGTTTTGACGACATTGCCCCATTTCACGATGTCACCGCGCAGGAACTTGTCGAATTCCTCGGTGGTCATCGACATGGGAATGGCGCCCTGGTCCTTCCAGAGTTTGACGATGTCCGGCCGCTTGACCACCTCGTTGAGGGCTGCGTTCAGCTTGTCGATCACTGGTTTCGGTGTCCCGGCGGGCGCCATCAATCCGAGCCAGATGGTGGCCTCATAGCCGGGCACGCCGGCTTCATCCGCAGTGGGTACGTCCGGCAGGACGCCGGACCGCGTCTTGCCGGTGGTGGCGAGCGCCCGCACCTGGCCCGCGCTGACGTTCGGCGCCATGGTCGGGACCGCGTCGATCATCATCTGCACCTGTCCGCTGATCACGCCGGTTCGCGCTTCGCCGCTGTTGCGGTAGGGAACGTGCACGACATCGATACCGGTCATCGATTTGAATAATTCGCCGGCCATGTGATACGGCGTGCCCTGGCCCGACGAGGCGTAATTCAGTTTTCCGGGTTGCGACTTGGCCAGCGCTATGAACTCCTGCAGCGTCTTCGCCGGCACCGTTGGGTGCACCACGATGACCAGATCGGAGTAATTGATCGGCGCGATCGGCACCAGATCGCGCATCAGCTCGTATTTGCGCTGCTGCTGCGATAAGAGCGATTCGTTTGCGGTCTGGGTGTTTGACATCAACAATAGCGTATAGCCATCCGGCGGCGACTTCGCCGCCTCCAGCGTGCCGATCACGCCTCCGGCTCCGGTGCGATTCTCAATCACGACGGGCTGCCCGAACTTCTCCTGCCATATGTTGCCGATCAGACGCGCTGCGACATCGGCAGGCCCTCCGGCGCCAAAGGGAACGACGATCCGGATCGCTCTTGAGGGATAATCCTGCGCGAAGGAGGACGAAGCAGACAGTGGCGTCGCGAGAAGAGCGGCCGCTAACGAAAGAGCTGCTGGGAGGCGAAAAGCCAAACCTGGACCCATCATTTCGATCTCCCTCGTTCCCGTCTTATTCTGCCGCGGGTTGTGACCAGAATTGGTTGACAAGTCTAACGGCAATGGCAATGCGCTGTCGACGAAAAGACTGGTGTGCCCGTTAGGAATAAAAGATAGCGTTCGGTGTACCGAATTTCGCCCGAACAAAGGGACCAGTGAGCCAATGAAAAATCCGAATTTGTCGCGCCGTACGGTGCTCAAGGGTTCAGGTGCATTGCTCGCGGGAGCCGCGCTCTCGACCCGCGTCATGGCCGCCGCACCGCCTCCGGAGGCGGTCACGCCGGCATTGGTCGATGCCGCAAGGAAAGAGGGGCAGGTCATCTACTACACCTCGACCGATCTGCCGGTTGCCGAGAAACTGGCGAAAGCGTTCGAGGCGAAATATTCGGGGATCGCGGTGCGCGTCGAACGCACCGGCGCCGAGCGGGTGTTTCAACGTATCGGTCAGGAATATTCCAGCAATATCCATGCTGTCGACGTCGTGAACTCGTCCGATGCCGCGCATTTCATCGTCTGGAAACGCGACGGCATCCTGGCGGCCTATGTCCCGGAAGACGTCGCGAGCTATCCCGCCGAGCACAGGGATGCCGACGGACAGTTCGCCAGCTTTCGCGTCTGGCTCAGCATCATTGCCTACAACACCAATCTCGTGAAGACCGAGGACGCGCCGAAAAGTTTTGCCGACCTGCTCGATCCCAAATGGAAAGGCAAGATCGTCAAGGCGCATCCGGGCTACAGCGGCACCATCATGACCGCGACCTATCAAATGCAGCGCGATCTCGGCTGGAGCTGGTTCGAACAGCTTGCGAAACAGAACATCATGCAGGTGCAATCGTCGGCCGATCCGCCGAAGAAACTGGATCTGGGCGAACGCGCCGTAATGGCCGACGGAAATGAGTACAACATCTTCCAGCTCAAGGAGAAGGGACGACCGGTCGAGCCGGTCTACGCAACCGAAGGCTCGCCGCTGATCATCGGCCCGAATGGAATATTCAAGGCTGCGCCAAACCCGAATGCCGCAAAACTGTTCCAGTCGTTCTGCTTCAGCCGTGACGCGCAGCAGCTCATCATCGATGTCGGCGGCTTGCGCTCGGTGCATCCGCAAACGCAGGAGAAGCCGGGACGCAAGCCATTCAAGGACATCAAGACCATGAAGGACGACGCGGCCGCGGTGGAAAAAGAGGGCGACGCGATCAAGGCGCATTATTCCAGGCTGTTTCACGTTTGATCGCGGCCATGACAAGCGAGTTGCCAAAGACGTCGGTCGCGGAATTGCTGGCCGACAAAATCGTCGGCATGAAACCAGATACGCTGGCCGCCTTGACCAAGCGCAAATGCGAAGATCTCCTGATCGATGTGGTCGGCCTGTGTGTCACCGCCCGCAACGAAGATTATGTCGCCAGCGCGCTTTCTGGTTGGGAAGATGATGGCCCGTGCACAGTGATCGGCCATAAACGCACGCTGACTGCGGCTGGCGCGGCCTTTGTCAATGGCACCGCCGCGCATGGCGAGGATTTCGACGATACTTTCGAGGGCGGCCCGGTTCACGCCGGCGCGGTGATCGTGCCGGCGGTTCTCGCGGCTTGCGAGCGGCACAAGGCGGATGGGCGAATGGCGCTGACAGGCATTGCGGTGGGCACCGAGGTGCTCTGCCGTTTGAGCCTGGTCGCGCCGAAGGCGGTCCACAAGGCCGGCTTTCACCCGACGGCGATCTTCGGCGCGATGGGAGCCGCGGCAGGCGTGGGCGCAGCACTTGGCCTGAATGCAAGGCAGATCGTGGACGCGCTCGGCATTGCCGGCAGCATGGCGGGCGGCATTATCGAATATCTGGCCGAGGGCGCCTGGACCAAACGGCTGCATGCCGGCTGGGCGGCGCATTCGGGATTGCGGGCGGCGCTGCTGGCGCGGCAAGGCTTCGTCGGTCCACGCACGGTGTTCGAAGGTGTCCACGGGCTCTTTAACGGGTTCGCCCACTCCGCGCACGGCGACTACAACGCGCTGATCGGGGATTTTGGCGCGCGTTGGGTGACGGACACGTTGGCGTTCAAGCCTTATCCTTGCGGAACGATGGCTCAGCCCTACATCGATTGCGCACGGCGGTTGGCGAGGCGCGGAATCAAAGTCGAGGACATCACTGAGATCGTCTGCGAGGTAGCCGAGGGGACGGTGCATCGGCTATGGGAGCCGCTCGCGGACAAGCAGCGCCCGCGCAACGGCTACGCCGCGAAATTTGCCACGCCATACCTGCTAGCGACCGGCTTTGTGCATGATGGCGTCGGGCTCGGTGCGTTCACGGAAGCGGCGATCCGCCACCCAAAGGTTCTCGCGCTCGCCGCAAAAGTGAAATACGTGATCGATCCGCTAAACCCGTATCCGGATAACTTCACCGGCCATATGCGGGCGACGATGAAGGACGGCAGCGTAGTAGAGGAGCGGCAACCTCATTTGCGCGGTGGCTGGCACGAACCGCTGAACCGGCAGGACGTCACGGACAAATTCGCGCTCAACGTTCAGCACGGCGGCTGGACCAAA
>JAICIT010000292.1 GCA_025960445.1 Bradyrhizobium sp.
CGGAGCGGCCCGCTGGTGGTCGAGATTGAATATCGGGTCGACCCGGAAAGCGCGCGCGCGTTCCACAATGTGATGCAGGAAGTCCAGCTCAGCCGCCAGCGCAACGGCGCCTATGGCTGGTCGATCGCCCGCGACATCGCCGATCCCGAACTGTGGACCGAGCGTTATCACTGCCCGACCTGGCTCGACTATCTGCGCCAGCGCAACCGCTCGACCCAGTCCGAGCGCGCGCTGCACCAGCGTGCGATGGATTTTCACCTCGGGCCCGATCCGGTGCGGGTACGCCGAATGCTGGAACGGCCGTTCGGATCGGTCCGCTGGAAAGATGAAACGCCCGATCGCGCGGCGAACGAAGTACTGCCGGTCGCAACCGCCGCCGGCAGCAGCACCTGAGGTTCCTTAGAGCGGTTTCGAGCGAATTGGACGCCGGTTCGCGTGTAGCGTGAAAAACGCGTTACTGGCCGTGCTCTGTCAGGACCTTGAGGCAGGCCTTGCTGAGCCGGGGACGATTTTGCTTCAGGCAGGCCAGCACGACCTGATCGCCTTCATTCATGTGAGCGCGGCAGTGGCGCGAGACATCGCGCGCGCAGGCATCGTGCTCCTTCTGCTGGGCTGAGGCCGCCGACGCCATCAAGACGAGCGGTATAATAAGCAGGAATCTGGCCATGATGTTATGCCTCGCGGTTGCCCATCAAGCCGATTTGTAATTCGGTCAAATCACGGCGGCAACGCATTTGTGCCACGTTCTGAAGTTCGCAAGGCGAGATGGCCTTCGAAGCGCACCTATTTCTGAGCGGAACAGCGCCGCATTGATGAGGCGTTAACAACTATTTCTCATTAATGGTCTAGCGGTCCGATTCTAACATCCGCATTCCGTTTCAGCGGGCACCATTGCGAATGTTAGAATCAAGGACCCTAGCAAATATAGATTTCTAGTGGGGTATTGGATTTGTGAGCCCGCGGCCAGGTGGGTAGCGAATGTCAAATCCACTCCACTGGCGAAAACGCTGGGCATTTCGGGAAAGAGTAACCATGCGCAATGCGCTAGTTCTGATGCTGGCGAGCTTCGTCGCAGCGCTTGTGATTTCGGGCATCTGGTTCTGGGCCCAACCGGCGCGGCTGGAACTGGCCGCCCCGAACACCGCCAGTGTCCTGCCGGCCGATCGCATTGCAGCGTCTGCACCCCGCCAGCAAATTTCTCCGCGCGAGGACGTCGAGATCACCGCCGCCATTCCAGAGCCGGCGCCGGTTCCCATGGCGCAGCCAAATACCACCTGCGCCAATCGGGATGCGCTCGGCGTCAGCCGCGTGGTGGAAGTCGACACCACCGGCGGTCCCGGATTCGGCTTTCAGCATTTCAAGCAACTCGATTTCCTGACCGACAAGGAGGTCGTGCTGACATTCGATGACGGTCCGTGGCCGGGCAATACGCCGGCGGTGCTGAAGGCGCTTGCGGACGAATGCACCAAGGCGGTGTTCTTTTCGATCGGCAAGCACGCCACCTACCATCCGGAAATACTCAGGCAGGTGGCTGCGGCCGGACATGCGGTCGGCGCCCACACCTGGTCGCATGCGAACCTCAACGGCAAGAAGATGACCGAGCAGCTTGCCAAGGACGAGATCGAAAAAGGCTACAGCGCGGTCAAGCTGGCGCTCGGTTCCGAACCGTCGCCGTTCTTCCGGTTTCCGGAACTGCAGCATCGCCCCGGCGCGATGAGCTATCTCGGGACGCGCAACATCGCGATCTTTTCATGCGATCTCGATTCGTTTGATTTCAGGGCCAAGGACGCTGCACAGATCGTCAATACCGTGATGACCAAGCTCGACAAGCAGGGCAAAGGCATCATCCTGATGCATGATTTCCAGAAGCACACCGCCGAAGCCTTGCCCACCCTGCTTCAGCGGCTGAAGGCCGGCGGCTACAAGGTGGTGCAGATGAAAGCGAAGGCGCCGCTGCAAACGCTGCCCGAATACGACGAGGCAGTTCTCAAGGAAGTCAAATTGCCGGTCGCAAGCCCGCGTTCGGTGAGCAGCGTGGTGCAGACGGTTTCCAGATAGCCGCCTTCAGCTTTTGAAGCCGCCATCGCATCAAGCGCTGCGAGGGCAGGCGCCCCCACGCTTCACAGTCTCGCCGGCGGGTGGGGACCTGGGATGAGATTTTGTCTCAAGCGCAGGTTTGCTGAGGCCGGAAAATTCTTCCCACGCGGCGTTGGATGACCAGCTGATGTAGCGGACCACAGCGGCCGTCAACCCGAGCAGGACCAATATCTGCAGGCTCGCGATCCGTGCAATGCCCGGCCAATCGAATCCGCGAGGTGGCAGGCTCTGGTTGTCACGTACAGACATCAATGCCTCCTGTAAGCAAGCTCGCACCGTCTAATAAACTGACTGCGAGATTCCGATGTGAGCGGCTTCACATTTCTCAGGATCGTGAAGCCTCGGCCTGCGACATTATCGCGCGCGAAGTGGACGATGTGCGGGAAGGCGCGGGATGGAGACAAAGCCGGGGAAAGAAAACACGGAAGTTACATTGGTCCGCGGTCGCGATGATCCCGATACTTGCTTTCGATCCTTACCTCGGTTTGCGAATCACGGCCGCGACGTTCGCATCGGATTGTTCGAGTGAATTGACCTGCTTCAAAAGCCCGTTCGCCTCGATGCGCTCATCGACCGCCATCAACTGGATGGCTTGCCTCATGATTTGTCGCGGTCCGGAAACGAGGATGTCGCGAGCGCAGCCTTGCAATACGTCTCGGTTGATTTGATCTCGTCCGGCTTTGCCTTGCGAAATGCTGCCCGGGTTGTTTCGACAGCCGCTTCTTGCGAGGAGAATCCGGCGGTCGCGGCGGATACAGCGATGACCGACGCCAATCCGATCACGCCGGCAAGATATCGCATGCCTCATACCGTCCATTCGCCGCCGCGCCAAACATCGGCAAAAAATAATTCATGTTCGATGGCGCGGTGGCGTTTGTTCTTGCTAGAACGTCGGAAAGCTTTGCAAGGAAATTATAGCGGGCAGAGGCGAACGATCGTGCGCACCCGAGCGACCCCGGAGCGACTGAGCACATTTTCCGATGGCGTCTTCGCCGTCCTTATCACGGTGCTAGTGTTAGAACTCCGCCCGCCGGAGCAACCAACGTTTCAGGCGCTGATGTTGCTATGGCCGACCTGGCTCAGCTACGCGGTGAGCTATGTTTTCATAGCGATCGTCTGGGCCAACCACCATCATCTCATGCGTTATGCCACAGAAGCGACGCCGCGCCTGATGTGGTTCAACTTCGCGCATCTGTTTTCGGTTTCACTACTTCCGCTTTCCACCGCGTGGATGGCCGTGAGTGAGCTCGCGCCACAGCCGGTCGCATTTTATGCGGCGGTGTTCTTCCTCGTGAATGCGACCTACATATTTCTGATCCGGGAGCTGGTAGACCGGGCGCCGGCCGACGAAGTGCCACGGAATGTGCGCAGGATCATGCACATCCGATCGGTCGTCACGCTGTGCCTTTTCGGGGTGGCGATCTTTGCGGCCTTGAAATTCCCTGTGGTCGGACTGGGAATCTGTTGTTGTTGCCTCATCGTGTATCTCAAGCCCGAGGCACCGGGAGCGCGGTAAGTATATTGCTGGTGCTGTTGGCAAAGATGTCGGAACGTCCGAATAGAGCGTAGGCAATACATGAGCTATCCCACGAACAAGCTCGAAAGCACCGGAAGCCTCGATGACATCGGCGCGGAAGCGTTCAGCGCGATTTGTGCCGCTCGACAGATATCACCATTCTCCTCTCGACCCGGCGGACTGGCTGTCGATCAGGCCTATCGCGTGACACCCTTGGTCAAGCGAATGTACGAAGCAAGCGGCTCAAACGTGGTTGGCCGCAAGATAGGCTTCACCAATCGGACGATCTGGGCGCAATACGGGGTTTACGCGCCGATCTGGGGCTATGTATTCGATCGCACCGTTTACGATCTCGCCGCGATCGAAACACTACCGCTTGAGGAGTTTGCCGAGCCAGGCATTGAACCGGAGATTGTGTTTGGTCTGTCTGCCGCGCCCTCGGCCGAAATGGACGAGATCGCTTTGCTTTCCTGTATCGAATGGGTCGGACTCGGTTTCGAGATCGTGCAGTCGATCTTTCCCGGCTGGAAATTTTCTGCGGCCGATACGATTGCTGCCAACGGCCTGCATGGGGCTCTGTTGATCGGCCCTCGTCATCCGGTCGCGCCGTGCGCCGCGGAATGGCAGCGCACCCTTTCTGTTTTCGAAATCGATCTGAGTTGTGATGGTCGACTGGTCGATCATGGCCGAGCTGGAAACGTGCTGGATGGGCCGCTTTTGGCGCTGCGTCATCTGGTTCGGTTACTGGCGGAGGATCCGCTCAATCCACCGCTCGCGGCCGGTGAAATCGTGAGCACGGGCACCTTGACCAAAGCCATGCCGATCGCGCCCGGGCAGACCTGGAGCGCTAAGCCAGCCGGTATCGCGCTTGATGCAATCCAGATCGGTTTTGTCTGACAGCAGCGACAGTCGATGTCGCCGATTGCCGTGGCGGACACGGACACATCCCGATTGGTGCCGCAAACAGGATTCGAACCTGTGACCCCGTCATTACGAATGACGTGCTCTACCAGCTGAGCTATTGCGGC
>JAICIT010000293.1 GCA_025960445.1 Bradyrhizobium sp.
CCATGGAGTCACGATCACGGGAAACAGCTTGGCCTGCTCGAGTGCGCCAGCGAACGATGGTCGGCCCGTGCTCGAAACCACAATTATTGGGCCTTGCAGGGACATTTCAGCACTCGGATCGACGCGATCGATGGAGCGCGAGAGCCTAATTCGTCGGCCTTAATGGTGCGTCAACGGCTGATCCGCGCTGCACTAGGCCGGATTGGTACGATCTCGAAACGCTTCCACCATCAGCGGGTTAAGCCCGAGTGCGTTGAGTGCGGCGCGTGCGCGCGCGTTGTCGTGGGCGCGTCCGGCAAGCCGATGCCCACTAAGCCGGTCGGGCAATGCCGTGAGCAGCGCGCCTTGCCCAAGCCGCCGCGCCCATTCCTGCAACTCGCCCGACAGGAAGCGATAGCCCCCGACCGCCATGATGCCGGATGGCGGGGAGGTGATGCAGATCGCTCCGGTGGAACGGTCGAGCCGCGCGGCATATTCGGTATCGACGAAGTCACGCGGCGGCTGCGTCACCAGCGATCCACTCGGCGGCGGAGGCGTGTAAGCCGCGGGCGTCACCATGGCTCCCCTCAACGCCAATGTCCCCTTGGGTGTCAAAAACACTTCGCCCGCGATGGTTGCGGCTGCGGCGTCATGTGGAGAGCCTTGTCGACCCGGCAGGATGGGTGCCGGCGAGCCATCCTCCGTACGGCGGGCACCGAACATTCCCGCTTCACCGAACAGGTAAATGTCCGTGAGAACAACTTGCTCTGAAGCCCAGACAGGGCTCGATGAGACCTGCTCCGGTGCGCGCCAGAGAGCGAAGACGTTGCGTAAGCTCGGCAGGCGCGAAGCCAGGTCGATTTCCGCCATCCGTAGCGCCATTTGCGCCGGCACGACCAGCGTTCCGCAGGATTGCTCCCTGATTTGCTGTTCAAGTACCTCGCTGTCGAATGGATGGTGCAGCGCGAGCGTGCCGCCGGTCAGCAGCCAGAGCACCAGGGACGAAGTCATGCCCGCAAACGATGTGGGGGTGAACGCCGACATCAGGATCGAGCCTTGCGGCAGTTCGCTTTGCAGCGACAATGTGAGGCCACCCGCTATCAGGTGCAGATGGGTCCGCGGTATCGGCCGAAACCCGTCTGCTGTCACGTCGAACGAGATAATCGCCGCCTTGCGGCCATCCTCGACCACCGCGCGCGTGGTGGACGATGGATTTTCGAGTGCAGCTTCGAGCGAAGCCATGCCTTCCGGCAGATCGGCGCCAAAGCCGCAGACATGCCGGATCGAAAACGCCTCGGCGGCGGCGTTCATCGCAAGGTCAGCGTGACTAATGCCGTCGATTTTACCTGTCGTAACGATGGCACGGGCGCCGGTCCGATTGAGCGCAACCGTCAATTCCGCCTGCCGCCAGAGCAGCGGAAAGACCGCAACGACCAGGCCAGCGCGATGCGCCGCCAGCACGGCCAACATGAGTTCGACGGTGTTCGGAAGCTGGACCGCGATGACAGAATTATTCGGCAAACCCGCTTCGATGAAGTGGGCCGCGAGCGCCGAGATCGCGCGATCGGCTTGCGCAAAGGTGAGGCGCCTCGGAGGCTGGCCGGTAATGCGTTTCTTGTTGATGGGATCAATTAGGGCCAACGCGTCCGGTTTGCGGCCCAATATGCGTCGAAACAACACGTCGAGCGTCGGCGATACGCTGGTCTGGATCACGGCGTCACTTCGGTTGTTGCTCCGGCCTCGCCCACCAGGTCTCCGGGAGATATCCCGTCAACGCAGTAGCCTTTGGCCGTTCTATACGATTCCAGCGCGCGATCCATTGCTCTTGGACGCTAAACACTGGAATCGTATAAAAGCCGGACATCAGGATGCGGTCCAGTGCCCGCGCGGCCGAAACAAAGACGGAGTGCTCGCGAGCCTCAAGCATGGCCGCGATCAGGACGTCGATCGCAGGATCGCGCACTCCCATGTAGTTTCGCGTCCCCTGAATTCCGGCGGCCTCGCTGCCCCAGTAAAACGACTGCTCATTGCCTGGCGAAAGCGACTGATCCCACCGGTTCTGGATCATGTCGAAATCGAAACTGAGCTTGCGTTGATCGAATTGAACCGCGTCCACCGCACGTACCGAGGCATCGATGCCGGCGCGCTTGAGATCGCGGATATAAGCCAGCGCAATCCGCTCCTGGTCACGGGTGGTCACCAGAATTTCGAAGGTGAGGGGCTTTCTGGTGGAGCGCTGCCGCAGAACAGTGCCGTCAAGATCGTAACCAGCCTGGGACAAAAGCGTCAGCGCAGTGCGAAGCGTCACGCGATCACGCCCTGATCCGTCAGTAACAGGAAGGCGGTAGCTGCCATCGAGAATATCGGAGGATAGATGAGTGACGTAGGGCTTGAGGAGTTCGCGCTCCCGCAGATCGGCGGGTCGGCCATATGCCGACAGCTCCGAGCCTGCGAAGTAACTTGGAGAGCGTCCGTAAAGTCCAAAGAAGAAATTGCGATTGATCCACTCGAAATCGAACAGCTGCACCAATGCCCTGCGGACGCGAATGTCCGAAAACATCGGACGGCGGGTGTTGAACACCAGGAATTCCGACGGCCGCGGCGTTCCGGTCTTGATACTCTCGCGGACCACGTCGCCATTGCGGGCGGCCGGAAAATCATATCCTTCGTGCCATCGCAGCGGTTCGGTTTCGACACGAAAGTCATAAAGCCCGCGCTTGAATGCCTCAAAGTAGCCGTTGGCCTCGCGATAGAAATCAAGCCTGACCTCGTCGAAATTCCACAGGCCGCGATTGACCGGCAGGTCGCGTCCCCAGTAGTCGGGGTTTCGCGTCAGGGTCACGCTGGAGCCGGGTTTCACCGCGCTGACCCGATACGGCCCCGAGCCGATCGGGGCCGTCATCGTGGTTTCCTCGAAGGTCGCTACGTCGATGCCATGGCGAGGCAGCACCGGCATCAGGCCGAGGATCAGTGGCAGTTCGCGATCATTGGCCGCGCCGAAATCGAAGCGCACTGTGGAGGGATCGATTACTTCGGCCTTGACGACCTTGGAGTAGTATTGGCGATGGTTGGGCCGCCCCTTGTCCCGCAGCAGGTCCCAGGAAAACAGGACGTCATCCGCTGTCACCACCTGGCCGTCGGAGAAACGCGCTCGGGGATCAAGATGGAATGTGACGTAGCTCCTGCCATCATCGGTCTCCACGCTCTTGGCCAACAGGCCATACAGCGTGAAGGGCTCATCGTAGCCCCGCGCCATCAGGCTCTCGACCACAAAGCCCCTGATTTGCTGCACGGGCAGACCCCGCACGATCAGCGGATTGAGGCTGTCGAAGGTACCGAGAATGCCCTGCACCAGCCTCCCACATTTGGGTGCATCCGGATTGGCATACGGCATATGGGAGAAATCGGCGGGCAGGGCGGGCGAGCCGTGCATCGCTATCGCGTAGCTCTCCTTGGCTGGCTTTTCAGCGGCCAAGGCCATCGATGCGCCGAGAGCGAGTACGCCGCCGATCCAGGTTCGAAAGCACTTGCGCATTGAAAATGGCAACAGAGCACGTTGATTTGATTCGGGATCGTCCCTCCTTGAGTCTTAGCATGTCCGGCAGCAACGGGCCGCCATTTCGCCGCTTGCGTCATTCCTCAATGATGAAAGATGCCTGTTGGCATTGATCTTTTCACCCGCCGCTGTATGAAGGCGTGCAATTGAGCAAGACCGTCAGGGGCTGTCACGTATCCGCCTCAATTGGCTAGGAGACAGCCGCCCAAGCGGCCAGGTGTCGGTGCCTCCCGTGTTTTCAGGCACTCCCGTTCAGAAAGGGTTTCCGCGATGAATTTCCGTATCTTGGCCGCGCCGCTCCGGCCGCGTGGGCGGATTGTTGCCTTGCTTGCGGCGACCGCTTTGGGCGCCGCGGTGCTGAGCCCCGACGTCCATGCCCAACAGCCACCCGCGCCCAAAGCCAAGGTCACGCCCAAGGCAGCACCGAAAGCCGCTCCAGCGCCTGCTCCGGCCCAACAAGCCGCGCCGCCGGCCGGTGCTCCGGCACCCGGTGCCCAGCCCCAGGAACAGCAGGTTCAACTGATCTACGCGCCTTGGACCAAGTTCTGTCTCAAAGGTCAGGACGCGAATGCCAAACAGGTTTGTTTCACAGGCAAGGACGGCCGCATCGAGTCAGGACAGCCGGTTATCGCCGCTGTCATCATCGAGCCAGAAGGGGAGCCGAAGAAAATCCTGCGCGTGACGCTGCCGCTCGGAATGCAATTAGTCCATGGAACCCGCATCATCGTTGACAGCAACGCGCCGCAGCAGAGCCCCTATGTGATCTGCTTCGCCAATGGTTGCATGTCGGATTACGAAGTGACCCCGGAACTGCTCGCGAACATGAAGAAGGGTCAGAACCTGGTAGTGCAGGCGATCAACTCAAACGGCGCGGCCCTCACGCTGCCACTGCCGCTGGCCGAATTCGCGAAGGCCTATGACGGCCCGCCGACCGATCCGAAGGTTTTTGAGGAAACCCAGAAGAAGCTGCAGGAAGAGTTGCAGAAACGCGCAGAAGAAACGCGCAAGAAGCTCGAGGCCGCTCAGCCGGCCGGTGCCGCTAATCCAGCTGCGAAATAAACCGCACGCATTATGTGGTAGTGA
>JAICIT010000294.1 GCA_025960445.1 Bradyrhizobium sp.
GCTCGATCATCACGATCGTGATGCCACTTGCGGCGAGTTGGTGAATGAGCGTTGTCGCGCGCGCGACCTCAGCGCTGTTCAGCCCCGCGTTGACCTCATCGAGAAACAGCAGCTTCGGCTTCATCGCCAGCGCCTTTGCCAGCTCCAGCCGCTTGCGCATCGCGAGCGTAAGCGTCGCGGCCGATTGATCGGCTTGCGCGTCGAGCTTGACGAAGTTCAGATGCGCGCGGGCCTCCTCGCGGGCGGATTTCAGGCTTGTGCCGGGTTGCGAGAACAGTGCCGCCGCCGCGACGTTATCGAGCGCGGTAAATTCGGCAAACGGCTGTACGATTTGGAAGGTGCGCGACAGCCCAAGACGCGCGGTCTGATAGGTCTTCAGTCGAGTGATGTCCTCATTGTTGAACGTGACCGTGCCCGAACTCGCCGGCGTCACTCCGCACACCGTATTCACAAGCGTCGTCTTGCCCGCACCGTTCGGACCTATCAACCCGAGCACCTCGCCTTTGTTCACCGCGATCGTGACCTCGCGCAAAGCGGTCAGGCCGCCGAAGCGGCGCGAGACACGATGGAGGCGGAGGATCTCAGACATGCTTGGCCTTGCGCCAGAACATGCTGGTCCGCAGCGAGGTGAGGCCATGCGGCAGGAATAGCAACAGGATCACGATCAGAACACCGAGCACGCCGCTGTGAATCTGAATGTAATTTCGCCAAACCACCTCTTCCAAACCGAGGTAAAGCAGAGCGCCGCAGACGACCCCGAATGGTGAGCCGAGCCCGCCCATCAACGCCATCACGATCGGCTTGACGGAATACAGAATGTCGAACACGTCTGACGGATCGATGTAGTGCACCCAGGCTGCATAAATGCCGCCGGCCGCGCTGACAAAACAGGCCGACAGCCCAAACGCGATGCTTTTGTAGAGCGTGGCATTCAAGCCCACCATGTTGGAGGCGGTTTCGTTTTGCCGGATACAAGCAAGGCCAAACCCCAGCTTGGACGACGAGACGGCGATCACAACGAATGCGGTGGCGAGAAGAAGCCCCCACATCGCAAAGAAGAAGAAGCTCGCGTCCGCCAGGATACCGGAGCCGGACGTCAGGGGGATGTTGAGGCCCATGCCGCCGCCTGTCAGATCGGTGGCGTTGTTGACGAACTCGCGCAGCACCTCGACCAGCGACAGGCTGGCAATCGCGAAATAATGGCCGCGCAGCCGCAGCAGTACCGTGCCGAGCAAGGCGGCCAGTGCAAACGACGAGATCAGCGCAGCAACCACGGACAACGTGAGCGCCACGCCGTCGTTGAGCAACACGCCCGTCGCGTACGCGCCAAAGCCGAAGAACGCCGCGGTTGCAAACGACGGATATCCAGCGAAGCCGCCGACCACATTCCAGGACAGCGCCAGAACGGCGTACATGCAGGCGATGGTGCCAAGCCGCAAAGCGTAGGGTCCGGCGAACAACGGCAATGCCGCCACGCAGGCGATCAAGACCAGCAGGGCGAGGTTGGAGCGGGTCATTCGAAACCTTTTCGGCCCAGAAGACCTTGTGGCCGCACGATCAAAAAGATGATGAGCAGCCCGAACGACAGCGTAATCGCGTGTGACGGCCCAAACAGCGTGGAGCCGAAACCTTCAACGAAGGCCAGCAGCAGGCCTCCGGCGAGAGCGCCGGATACACTGCCGAGGCCGCCGAGCACACAGACGACGAACGACTTACCCAGGAAAGTAGCCGACGTCAGTGGCGAGATCGGGAAGATCAACGACATCAGAACTCCGGCACAGCCCGCCAGCGCGGCGCCGAGGCCAAATGCGATGGCGTAGATCGATTTGACATCGACGCCCATCAGCACCGCGGCATCGCGATCGAGCCGGACCGCAACGATGGCGCGGCCGATACGCGAACGCCGCAGCAGCAGGTACAATAGCCCCGTCAGGGCCAGCGCGGACGCGGTTGCCAGCAGCCGGTCCACCGGCACGACGACGTCCAGGATCGAGACCGACCCCATCGGCGGGCTCAATGTCAGTTTTCGATAATCAGCCTTGAAGTAGTAGATCATCACATTGTTCAGGATCAGGTCGAGCCCGAACGTCAGGGTCAAGGTGACCAGCACTGGTGCGGTGATCACCCGATTGAGCACGAGCTGCTGCAGGAGATAGCCGAGCCCGAAAAACAATGGCGCAGCGATTGCCAACGCAAACCACGGCGGGATCGACAACCATTGATAGGCTGCCCACGCCAGGTAGGCGCCGAGCACGATAAACGAGCCGTGGATCAGATTGATGACGTTCAGGACGCCCCACACCAGCGAAAAGCCGATCGCGATGCACCCATAAAGGCAGCCCAGCAGCAAGGCATTGATCAAGACCTGGACCGCCAACATTCCGCTTCCCCCCGTCTCACGGCACGAACGCTCAGTTTACGCCGAGCCTGAATTCGCCCTGTTTGATAGCCTGAGGGGACAACACGACCGGCTTGGCTCCTTGAATTTGGAATACCGGCGGCTCCAGTGAATTGATCTGGCCGTTGCTGCCAAACTTCACCGGACCAAAGAATGTGACGGTATCGAACTTGGCCAATTCGTCTCGGACCTTGTCGCGATCAAGCGAGCCGGCGCGCTCGATCGCCATCTGGAAGATGGCTCCGCACACCGCGGCCGAAGCCTGGGCATAGTCAGGCTCACTCTTGTACTTGTCGCGGAACAGCTTCACGAAATTGGACGTGCTGCCGAAAATATCCTTCCCGGCATATTGCTCGGCGGGATGCCACCATGCGGCGCTGCTGAGGTTCTCGGCGCTCTGGCCGGCCGCTTCGATGAAATCCGGATACGCGGGTCCCGCGATCATGGTGACGACTGGCGCCTTGATCTGCTGATCGACCATTTGCTTGCGAACCAGCAGCAGATCGTTGGTGTACCCGGTGACGAAGATCCATTGCGGCGCCAGCGACTTCATCTGCGAGAGCGTCGCCGAGTGATCCAGGGTGTTGATCGCATATTTCTCGAAGTAAACCACCTCGAAGCCGTTGGCTTTGGCGGATTTCTCCATTTCCTGGGCGATCGCCAGCGGAAACAGATCATTACGCGCAAGGATCGCAACCTTCTTCACTTCGGGCGCTTTGGCCTTGATGATCTCCGTCAACGGTGTGGTCAGTGTGTCGTTCGGCGTGAAGGTGCCGAACAGATATTTGTAACCCTGGTCGTAGACCTGCGCGGATGAGGCGGTCGGGGCGATAAGCGGAACCTTGTACTTCTCTGAAACCGAACTTACCGCCTTGGTCGCTCCGGAGCCGAATGGTGCGAACAGAAAATTGACGTTGTCCTGCGTGATCATCTGTTCTGTCGTTTGCACCGCGCGTGGCGTGTTCGACTGATAATCAGTATAGATGATCTCTACTTTATACTTCTTGCCGCCGACCGAAATGCCTCCGGCCTTGTTCGCCTGTTCGGCCCAGAGATCGTAACCCTGCTGTTGCTTGACCGCCTCTGGCGCCAATGGGCCCGTCAGCGGAAGCGGCGCACCGAAGCGAATGACATCCTCAGCGGATGCCTGTGCTGCCGAAAATTGCCAGCATCCGGCGGCGACGATCAATGAAAGCAAGAGACGAGGCAAGCCGGCGGCTCGCGCGGCGCTTTTACCAGGGATGCTCATGACCAATTTCCTCTGTTAACGTCGTCAATCAATTGCGGCGATGGCTTCGACTTCCAAATCGGCCTCGAAAGGCCACGATCCCACTGTGACGCATGTACGCGCTGGCGGAAAGCCCGGAAAATAGTCGCGATAGGCCTGGTTTATGGTGGAGAAATATCCTGAATTCGAAACGTAGATCGTCAGCATCACCGTGCTTTCGAGCGATGAGCCGGCATGCTTGAGTGCAAGACTGAGGTTGGACATGGCCTGACGCAACTGCGTGACGATGTCACCTTTCACCATCGTTCCGCTCACGGGATCGATCGGCGGAAGACCGGAAATGAACGCAAATCCATTGGCTCGCGTGGCGACCGTGAGCGGAACGCCGCGCGCCGCAATGGCCTCGGACAATCCGGGCACGTTGATATGCTCGATCCCCATTTATGATTCCCGCCGCCCTCTAGGCCGTCAACTTACCGCGAATTCGGCGTTGATTTGGCAAGGCGCATTCAGAGGCAGCACGTTGACGCCTACGGCCGTGCGCGTGTGGCGTCCGGCGTCGCCGAAGACCTCGACCATCAAGTCCGAGATTCCATTCATGACCTGGGCCTGCTGAAAGAAATCCGCAGTCGACGATACAAAGCCGTCGATCCGCACCACGCGCCGGATACGATCGAGATCGCCGTCAAGCTGCTTCTTGAGCAAAGCAAGCATATTCAAGCCGACGATACGGGTAGCAGCGCGGCCATCCTCAAGCGTCAACTCGGCGCCCAGACGTCCCTTGAAAGCAAGCTCCTTGCCCCGGAAAGGAATTTGTCCGGAGATATAGACCATCGACCCCTCGATCAGGGTTGGCACATAATTGGCGACTGGTGCGGGGCCGCTCTCGGGCAGCACGATGTTGAGCTCGCTCAACTTGCGATCGATATTCCCGGCAGCAACAGCCTGTGTGACAACGGCGCTTCCTGCCACGATGGCGGCAGAACC
>JAICIT010000295.1 GCA_025960445.1 Bradyrhizobium sp.
GCAATTTATCTGATGAGATTGAGCTGTAAGAAGACATGCTGCGCCCTTGGTGAACAGGACGCGATACTTGGGCATGTCGCCTCGCGGGGAGATCGCTGCCCCCGTGGCGCTAAATAAACTGCTTGCCGCAGGCACTGTCAATCCGTTCGGGAAGCCGAACCGGCGGGACGCTCTCCGGATCAACTTTGCTGCGCCGCCCCGGCAATGCACAGTTTTTTCGATCCGGCGCGTGCGGCAGTGCTACAACTGACAGGACGTGAAAGAGACCACGTCTTGCGTTGAAAGACAGCGGTTCAGGAACCTAGTCTCTGCGAGTGCAACCGGGGAGGGCGGCGCGCCATGATCCTGATCTATTTTCTTGTGCTGGTTGCAATCATCTATGCCGCCGTTTCAATTCGCGTGCTCCGGCAATATGAGCGCGGCGTGGTGTTTTTGCTGGGCAAGTTCGAAAGCGTGCGTGGACCGGGGCTGACGCTGATATTCGTTCCGTTCCAGCAGATGGTGCGCGTGGCGCTGCGCACGGTGACCATGCAAATTCCGTCTCAAAAGATCATCACGCGCGACAATGTCTCGATAGATATCGCTGCGGTGGCCTATTATCACATCACCGATCCGGAAAAGGCCGTGATCGCCATCGAGAACGTCAACAACGCGATCAACCAGATCAGCCAGACCACGGTGCGCAACGTGGTCGGACGATTCAGCCTCGATCAACTGCTGTCGGATACGTCCAGCATCAATGAGCAGATCAAGAATGTGATCGACATGCACACCGAGCCCTGGGGCACCCAGGTCACCGCGGTCGAGATCAAGGACATTACGCTGCCGGAGAACATGCAACGGGCGATGGCCAAGGAAGCGGAGGCCGAGCGCGAGCGGCGCGCCAAGATCGTCGCCGCCGAAGGGGAATATCAGGCGGCGGTAAAACTCGGCGAGGCAGCCGATATCATTTCGCAGCATCCGGTGGCGCTGCAGCTTCGTACGCTCCAGACGATGGCGGAAATTTCCGTCGAGAGGAACTCCACGATCATCTTCCCGGCGCAGTTCATGACGACGGTGCAGGAGGCGATCGCGCTGTTGTCGAGGGAGTCTGCGGCGAGATAGCGCCGGATTGTCGACTCTCAGGTCGCGAGCGGGGAACATGGCTGCCGCGAATTGCGTTAGCCGACGAGCAGGCGCGCGAATTAAAGACCCGGCAACACAGGTGCGAACACGATGCCCAAAGAAAACGACCTTGAAGGCGTGCAGGATCGGGGCGGCAAACACGGCGGTCAAAAAGGCATGCCAAAGCCTGAGCCGAAACCGCCGCACGGTCCCGATGAAGATACTCCGGCCGGTGAGAAGCAACAGCAGCCGCGGCGGGACGGAACGACGCGACCGGGCTGATGTCGCCGCTGGCTGCGAGGCGCCTCTGAATTACGAGTGTCTCGTGCGCTGGTGCCGACTTTTGACGCGTCGTGAGGCTTGCCCGCCGAGTTGTTCATTGGCATACTTTCAACCCGGCAGGACCGCAACCCCATCGGGATCGCAACCCGGTCGGGATCAGCCCGCAGATTTCAAGCACAATTGCGCCACCAGACGAGCCGTTTCCGGACGAACTCATTTCACCTATTTGAGCAGCATCGATCTGTTCGCGCCCAAGTTTCTTCTCAATGTCATTACCGCCTGTACCAAGGTAGCGAGATGAAAAATCCGACATTTATTTCAGAGCTGCACAAAAAGCTTGGCGCTCCCTCCAGCGAAATCGTCGATAGCTTGCGGCTGTTGAAGGCGTTCGTAAAGCTTGCACCGCCGCAGCGATACGAAGTGCTGGAGATGGCCGAGCGTCTCGCCAACGACGACTCGCCTTCGTCCGAACACCCGCTCTCGTGAGGTGCTGGCGGCCGGCCCGAATCCGCAAGCGCCAGGCCACGCTATTTTCGCCTGAACAACTCGACGCGAGAAGCCGTTGGGGTTCCAACGTCGCCGGGCGCAACGCCTAGTGGATTGCCTCTGCCGGTTCACGGCGACGATAATGGGGGATGAGAGGCCGCAGCCGGGAACGGATTTTTACCGATCGCGTCAGGGGCGCGAAGATCAGCGCGCAGCATGCGCGCGAGCAGGCGAAGAAAGCCATCCGCTCGGCGGACGCCGCGGAATGTTTGCTGTGGTCGGAACAGATGGAAGGCTTCGGCGGCCCGGCGCAACCTTCACCCACCATCGCGCAATGCCTCAATGGCGGATATGGCTGGCTCGAGGTGATGTGCCGTCGCTGTGAGACCCGCGCTAGCCTGCCGCTCGATGCCATCCGCCGTCCGCGCGATACGCCGATCTGGAAACTGGAGGCGGCGTTGAAATGCCGTTCCTGCGCGACACCGCGCTACGCGCCGCCTGTGCATCTGATCAGACTTACCACCGAGCGCAAGGTAGCGCCGTATCCCTGGGTTCATCCCGATGACGAGCGCTGAAGATCGCGCGTCAACTGGCGCGCAGACGCGGTGGCGAAACTGTGATAACTCTCACCAAGGGAACCGGAGGACCGCGACATGAGTGAACCAAAACTGGAAGTGCCCGCCGAGCTGCGCGAGTTGGCCGAGAAAACCATTGATCAGGCCGAAAAAGCGTTCGGAATGTTTTTCGACGCGGCAAACAGATCGATCACGTCGATTCCGAATCCGGGCACTGAAATGTCCAAGCAGGCGCTCTCCCTCACCCAGCAGAACATCAAGGCGGCCTTCGAGCATGCGCGAAAGCTGGTTCATGCCACCGATCTTCAGGAGGCGATGCGCATCCAATCGGAGTTTTTGAAGAGCCAGTTCACCAACGCCGGCGAACATATGCGGCAGATCACCGGCAACGTGATGTCCGCCGCGAGGGACAGCACCAAAGACAAGTTCTGACGCCGCTGCGCATGGATTGAAAGCAAGCCCGGGCCTCTGGATGTTAGGCCGCCCCCATGCGCATCGACTTGATCCCGTTTCACCACAGTTTCTGAAGCGCCATGGAACGAAGCACGAAGCGCTTCGTTGATCCCGCGAGCAGGGGAATTCCATGCAACGCACCAAACATCCGCCGATTCGCAACAAGATTGACTTCGCCGATCCGTCGCAGGTTCGCGCCTTGAGCCGGCGTCTGCGTGTCCGCGCGGATGAATTGAAAGCCATTGTCGAGAAGGTCGGCAATTCGGTTGCAGCAGTGTCCAAGGAAGTGGAACTGCGGCGAACGCCTCAGCAGCCCGCCGTGGTGCCTGCGGTCGCGGTCGCGCCTCCTGTCGAGCCCATTGAAGCGGTCTGACGGTCTGATTGCATTCGCCAGGCTGGCTTCCCAGCAAAATCACGGCAATCAAATGCGAACCGCCCCGCCGGTGAAGGCGGGGCGGTTTCTCTATTTGATTTAGGCCACGTCAGCTCGACTAGTCATACTTGAACTGCGGCATTGCCTTCAGTTGATCCTTGGTGGCGTTGAACACGGCGTGATCGGGATACCATTTCTCGCTGGCCAAGTTGCCGCGATTGGCTTCGCCCGTGGTGGCGGTGCTTTTCGCGTTGTTCGACGGAGCCGCGGAGCTGGTGGTGCTTCGCACTGGTTCATTGGACCATTTCAGCTTGTCCATCGGCACCGCGACATAGTGTTCGCCCACCCCGAGAAAACCGCCGACGCCAAGGATCACTTCATCGACCTTGCCGGATTTATCGACGATCAATTCATTGATGTCGCCGATCTTCTCATTGTTCTCGTTGTAGACGTTGACGCCGATCAGCTTGGAAGAGCGCCACTGCCCTTCCTTGTGGTTGGCGGCGAGGTTGACGTTGGAGCGATCGGTAGTGGCATTTTGCGCCACCGCGCTGCCGCTCAGGAGCGCGGCGCCGAGCAATGCCGCCGCGAGATATTTCGATTTCATTTCAGACTCCGGTGTTAGTGCGTTCCAGGTGGGGAGAAAATGTTGGACCGCGTCGAAAGTTCCTCGCGGAAAACTGCATCAAAGCGGAACGCGTGCTGGCCAGGAACGTTCTCCCCGGACTCTGGCGAGGAGTGCGATGGCCCCGCTTTGGCGCGGGGCTTTTTCCTTTTGGAGGGAGCGCGCTAATGGCTGCCTTGTTCGCCTATTTGATCGCCGTCGCCCTTCTTCTCGGAGGCGGATATGGCGCGCTGAGTTGGCTTGGCACGCCTGAACCTGTGAAGGTCGTGGCCAAGGCAAAGCCGAGCCCGCCACCGTCGCAGACCGTCCCGGTCGCCGCTCCAACTTCCGCGCAGGCGTCACCGCCGCCGCAGGTCGTCGATCCCGTTCCGGCCGCCCAACCATCGCCGCCACAACGCGAGGCAGTCGCTGAGGCGAAACAGCCGAACGAACAATACAGGCAAGAGCCGAAGCAGGAGAATAAGCAAGAGCTCAAGCAAGCGAGTAGGCAGGAGTCAAAACAAGAGTCCCAGCAAGAGCCCCAGCAAGAGCCCCAGCAAGAGCCCAAGCAAGAGAGCACGCGCGCGGCCGAGCCCGCGCCTGCAGTCAATACGGCTTCCAATACTGCGTCGACTGGAGTCGCCAAACCGAAGCGGCCATCGCACCGGCAGGCAAGCCGGCCCGCTGAAAAGCGTCCTCTGGCGCTGATGACATTGCGAACCATCCAATTTCC
>JAICIT010000296.1 GCA_025960445.1 Bradyrhizobium sp.
TCGACCGTAATGATGGTGTGCAACCAGATCAGGCAGCGCCTGTTCAAGGCGCTGAACCCGAACGAAAGCTTCGCCGACAAGGCAAAGGAAACGGTGGGAGTCGGACAGGCCGCGAGCACCAGGCGCGCAAACAGCGATGCTCCGCTCGACCTGGAGCGGGCATTCGACGCGCTCGGCGTCAGTGCCGTCGAAGAATATGGCGAGTGGAAGCCTGATGGTGCGCCGGCCGATTCTTTTAGCGCCATGCACAAGGGCCAGATGCGAATGGTCGGCGGTGACAAGATGAAGGACCGGATAGCCTATGCATTTGGCGCTGAATTCGTGGAAGTTCGGATCAACCGATGGACGCACGAAATCCGTGTGCCGCGAATGGTCGGCGCGTTTGCCGCTGGCCACATCATGAACCCGCGGACGGCGCGTAGCCAGTTGATGGGTGGCTTAATTTGGGGAATGTCCTCGGCACTCCTTGAAGCGACTGAGATTGACCAGCGCTACGCGCGCTACGTCAACGACAATCTCGCTGATTATCTGGTGCCAGTGAATGCGGATGTGCCGAGCGTCGAGGTGATCCTGGTGCCGGAGCAGGACGACCACATCAACCCGGCGGGTGCCAAAGGCCTGGGCGAGTTGGCAAACGTCGGCACCAACGCTGCCGTGTGCAACGCGATCTTCCATGCCACCGGTCAGCGCATTCGCAAGCTGCCGGTGCGACTTGAGCATATCGAATTATCGTGACATCCGCGGCGAACAGGCTGGCAAGACACGTCTCGTTGCGGTAGAGACACCGTTCCGCTTCGTGACGGCAGGTGCCTTGAATGCGAGTTTGTCAGCGTGCAAAGATATCGATGCTAGCCGCGACGGCATTAGCAGCGACAGCGATAACGACCGTGCCATTGGCGTGTGTGCCTGACAGTGCAGCGGCGCAGACCGCAGGAAAGATCATGACCACACCTTCGGGCTTGCAGATTATCGATACCGCGATCGGCTCGGGTGTGTCGCCAAAACCCGGCCAGACCTGTGTGATGCATTACACCGGCTGGATCTACGAGGACGGCAAAAAGGGCAAGAAGTTCGACAGTTCGGTCGATCGTAACGAGCCGTTCGAGTTTCCGATCGGACAGCACCGGGTGATCGCGGGCTGGGACGAAGGTGTCGCCACCATGAAGGTCGGCGGCAAGCGCACGCTGATCATCCCGCCTGCGCTTGGTTACGGCGCACGCGGAGCGGGAGGTGTCATTCCGCCCAACGCGACGCTGATGTTCGACGTCGAATTGCTGAATGTGAAGTAGCACCTTCGGACAAGAAAAAAGACCGGCCCCGAAGGCGCCGGTCTTTTGAATCAGGTCTGCCAATCAGTCGATCAATGTTCGTCAGAGATTCTTGTTTGCCGCGTCTGCTGCCTTGTTCGCAACATCCTTTGCGGCCTGCTTGGCGTCGCCGACGGCCTTTTGGCCCTTGCCCTTGATCTCCTGAGCCGCGCCTTCGCCTTGCATCTTGTCGGAACCAACGGCTTCGCCAAGACCCTGCTTGGCCTTGCCGATGCCTTCGTTGGCGGCGCCCTTGATTTTATCTGCCGTGCTACCCATGAGTTTTCCCTTCGGAACTGTTGAGCGTTGCCAAGACAACGACGCTACGACGTAAACGTTCCTCGCTCGTCTGGTCGGCGATCGCGATTTTAGGTAACCTGTTCGCCGGTAATTATTGCTGGAAGGCAGAAGATGACGGGCTCTTTCGATCGTTCACATCCGGGCCATTCGCACGATCATGATGCGCAGCGTTGGAAGCATGATGGTGTCCGCGTCATTCCTGGCCATCAGCTCGATCCCAATGTTCCCTCCACGCCTGGAATGGATCGCAAGGCTGCGATCAATTTCGCCCGCGTTGGGGCGCAGAAACTCTGGGCCGGCACGGTCACCATCAAGCCCGATGCCAAAACGGGCGCGCACCATCACGGCCATCTCGAGAGCATCATCTATGTGGTGAAAGGAAATGCGCGGATGCGGTGGGGCGAGCATCTGCAATTCACCGCTGAAGCCAACCCCGGTGATTTTATTTTTATACCGCCTTACGTGCCGCATCAGGAGATCAACGCGAGCCGCGACGAAGTACTGGAATGCGTTCTGGTGCGCAGCGATGGCCAGGCGGTTGCAATCAATCTGGATATCGAGCCGGTCGAAAAGCCGGAAACCGTGCTGTGGGTCGATCCAATTCATCGCGATCCGGCTGAGTCGAAGTGAAGTCACGCAAGGAACGGGCTTTCTGGCCGACCTTGCGCCCCTCACCACGTGAGCCGAGGCTTCGGCCGAAGGCAAATCGCCCGCGTAAGACTCACGGCTCGCGTCAATCGTTCAAGGCAATTGCTGACGTCAGCGGTTCTTCGCACCGGCGTCAGCAGAGTTGTTGATGGCTGAATGATTAGGCGCGTGGATGGACTGCTTTGTGTTATGACTCACGACCACTGGTCGAGATGAAAGCCGCTAGCCAGCCGCGAAAGCAAAGCCCCGTCGCAATGCAGTCGTGGTAGCGCCGAGGTGCTGACACCAAATCGGCCAGATGCGCCTTTAAGGAACCGGCCAAGAAAAGCAAAACACAGCGAAGCAGCAGCGCCTTGTTTCAGCCAGCCAAGAGACCAAAGGAATATCAGGGAGCTTATCGCGCGGTTGCGGCTGAGCGGCCTGGAACTTCGATGCCCATATTGATAGGCTCAGGGCTGATCGCTGCGGCCATATTGCTCTCGACTCTGGTTACGGCAGTCGGCACCCGGTTCGTTGGGATGGAGAGCCCGAACGACGAGAATATGTGGCTCGTCGATCGCCTCACCGGCAGCGTTTACAAGTGCCAGGCCTCCGAACGTGGCAAGGCATCCTGCGCCGAGATCGCGACCGGAAGTATCGGTCAGCGTGAGAAGCACTAAGCCCGGCTTTTTTCCGGTGCTCTCAAGGCAGCGAATCCGCCTACATTGTCGGGCGATGTCCAGCGCCGATAAACTCCACCCCCTGACCAAGGCCGCGGCCAGACGTATCTGGTTGGCGGCCCAGCGGCTCGACACACGAACCCCGTTTGGCCAAGGGCCGCACGCCGTGGCCAGTGCGGTAGAACACCTCGGCTACGTGCAGATTGACACCATCAATGTCATCGAGCGCTGCCATCATCACATTCTCTGGAACCGTATTCCCGAATATCGCCGCGCGGATTTGCGGCAGGCCCAGAGCATCGAGAAGAGCGTGTTCGAATATTGGACGCATGCGCTCTCCTATGTGCCGGCCAAGGATCTCCGTTTCTTTATTCCGGCCATGAACCGGCACAGACGGGAGGGTCACAAGTGGCTCAGTTCGGTCACACCGGCGGACCTGCGCAAGGTGCTGAAGCTGATCCGCCGGGATGGTCCGCTCACAATCCGCGACATCGAGGACGACGTGCTGGTCGACAAGGAGCATTTGTGGGCGAGCCGCAAGCCGTCGAAACGGGCGCTGCAACTGGCGTTCTACACCGGCGTGCTGACGATTTCCGAGCGCAACGGCATGCTCAAGACCTACGAGTTGATGTCGCGGCATTTCGGTTGGGACAAACCGCCGAAGGGTGCGTCGCCGCGCGAGGTAACCGCCTATCTGCTCGCTCGCGCGTTGCGGACGCAGGGCGTGGTGAGCATCGATTCGATTTGCCATTTGGATGCACCGAGCAAAGCGGCAGTCCGGCGTCTGGTCGAAGCGGCAGTCCGCCGAGGTGAATTGGTGCCCATCGCGCTCGAAGGCGCCGGCAAGCAGGAGCACTGGGCTCAGCCGGCGATGCTCGAAGTGGCCGGCGTCGAAGCTCAGGAGATGGTTCACATCCTGTCGCCATTCGATCCGCTGATCATCCAGCGCAAGCGGACTCACCTGTTCTTCGATTACGAGCACCGCTTCGAGGCGTATGTGCCCAAGCACAAGCGCCGGTTCGGCTATTTCGCATTACCGGTTCTGGTTGGTGACGCCATCGTCGCCGCGCTCGATCTCAAGACTGACCGCAAGCAACGCAAACTACTCGTGCAGAGCTGGAGCTGGGTAGGCGGTGGCGGCGCGCGGGGTGCCCGCAAGAATTTGAAGCCACGAATTGAGGAGGAGCTGCACCGTTTCGAACGGTTTCAGCTCGCCGAATAGGTCTGCAAGTCACAATTCACGCTCTGGCCGGCGCGGACGCGCCAGGACGCGCTCAGCAGTTGCTCCGCCGGATTAACGAATCTTCACGAAATCATGATCACTGACGAATATTGACAATCATCAGTAAATAATCGACACTCCCTTGCACGTAGAGTGAAGGGAAGCTGTCATGTTCGTCCGTTCCATTTTCGCTAACTATTTCAGGCTTCTAGCTGGCGTATCGCTGGCAATGGTTGCGATTGCGCTGGCCGGCTGCAACGAGAAGGTCGCCGAGAACCCCACGCCGTCGCGGCCGGTTTTGGTCGCCAGCGTACATTACGAGGCGGAATCGCCGGAGCGGAGCTTCGTCGGCACCATCAAGCCGCGGATCGAGACCGACATGGGTTTTCGCGTGCCTGGTAAAGTTGCAAAGCGCCTGGTCGAGGTCGGCCAGACCGTTGACGTGGGCCAGCCGCTCGCAACGCTCGA
>JAICIT010000297.1 GCA_025960445.1 Bradyrhizobium sp.
AGCTTGCCGGCGGAAACGGCGCTGAAGGCATGGACGGCGCTTGGCGAGAGCGTCGCACGGGCGGGCCTCAAGAAACTTGTGATGGTCAGCAGCCATGGCGGCAATAGCCACGCGATGAGCCTTGTGGCGCAGGAGCTGCGCGCGCGGCACGGGCTCCTCGCCGTTACCACGGCCTGGTCGCGGTTCGGTGCGCCGGAGGGATTGTTTTCAGCGGAAGAATTGCGCCACGGCGTACATGGCGGTGCGGTGGAGACCTCGATCATGCTGGCGCGCTACAAGCAGCATGTGCGCAGCGATGCGATTGGCGAATTTCGCCCGGCCAGCATCGCCATGGAAGAGGATTACCGCTGGCTCTCGGCGCATCGCCCGGCGCCGTTCGCATGGCAAACCCAGGACCTTCACCCGGCCGGTGCGGTGGGCGACGCGCGAAAGGCATCCGCCGAGAAAGGTGAGCTTTTGCTCGATCATGGTGCCCGCGCGTTCTGCGAGCTGCTGGCGGACATCGATAGATTCGATCTGCAATCGCTTGCTGCGATCCCCAAAACCTGAAGGTCGAGGCCTGCTGATTTGACCCCTTTTCGAGCATCGCGAGGTCATTGACTTGGGATAGGGGGGTACCCTATCTAGGGATCATGACGCACACGGTCCGAGAAAAGAAGAAGCTGCTCGCCCGGGTCGGCCGGATCCGGGGCCAGGTCGAAGCGATCGAGCGGGCGCTGACCGAGGAGGCCGACTGCGAGCGCATCATGCACATGATTGCCGGCATTCGCGGCGGGGTCGCGGGGCTGATGGCCGAGGTGGTCGAGGATCATATCCGCACGCATCTCGTTGACTCCCGCCGTAGCCCGCTCAACGCCGACGCCGCGGATCAACTCATTGAGGTGGTCCACACCTATCTGAAGTGAGGCACATCATGCCCGACATAGAGTCGCTCTCTCAGCACGATCACCTGTTTCTGGGCAGGGGTCACCTGGCGGCGGAGCGCCGGACCTGGGCCGTCATCGTTCTTTGCGCCATCATGATGCTCGCCGAGATTATCGGCGGGGCGCTGTTCGGATCATTGGCTCTGATTGCCGATGGGCTGCACATGTCCACGCATGCGGGCGCGCTGTTGCTGGCTGCCTTGGCGTACACCTATGCGCGCAAATATGCCAACGATCGCCGGTTCAGTTTCGGCACCGGCAAGTTCGGCGATCTGGCGGGATATTCCAGCGCCATCGTTCTGGCGATGATTGCGCTTCTAATCGCCTATGAAGCCGTATCGCGGCTGCTGAACCCTGTCCCGATCAGCTTCAACGAGGCTATCCCGATCGCAGCATTGGGGCTGGCGGTCAACGTGGCCAGCGCGTGGCTACTGTCAGGGGGTTACCATCATGATCATGAGCATGATCACGACCACGATCACGCGCATACCCACGAGCACGTACATGGAAATGTCGCGCACCACCGCGACAATAATATGCGTGCGGCAACCGTTCACGTTCTGGCCGATGCGGCGGTATCCGTTCTGGTGATTGTCGGACTGGTGCTGGCGCGCAGCTTCGGTTGGCTCTGGATGGATCCGCTTGCCGGTTTCATCGGCGCGCTGGTTATCGCCAACTGGTCGGCGCGCCTGCTCCGCGATACCGGTGGCGTCCTGCTCGACCGCACGCCGGACGCGCAGATGGCGGAGCAAGTCCGTAACACGATCGAAGCCGAGGGAGATCAGGTCACCGATCTGCATCTATGGCGGCTCGGACCCGGACACCTCGGCGCGATCGTCTCGGTCGCAACCACCGGCCAGCGCGAGGCCGCGCACTACCGGCGGAGACTGGCTGGTTTCGCGGACCTGTCCCATGTCACCGTGGAAGTCCAGCACACCCCTGCGGCGAGCGGCTGATTTCGCTATCATCGTCTGGTCGAGAATGTGGACGCGACCGTTTGCCCGCTTGCTGATGCGAACGAGTAGCAATAACGTTTGGGAATGAATCACATCGACGATTGATCACCTGAGCATTCCTATCGCAGTTGAGCGCCGGCAATCTGCCGAGATCAGGAAAGAGAACCAAGGGAATGCTTGCGCCGGAAACACCGACACAATGAACCACCGCAGATTGTTCTCGCGGTTGCTGTTGACCACGGCAAGCTTAAGCTTCGTCCCGTTCGAACAGGCTGCCTTTGCAGCGGACATGCCGATCAAGGCGGCCATACCAAAGGCCGTCTATGACTGGACCGGATTCTATCTGGGCGGCCACGTCGGCTATGGCGGGGGCAGTTTCGGCCCTGGCACCAATCCCCTCCCCGAACAAGGCGTGTTTCTTCCGCACAGCATCACCGGTCTGACCGGCGGCTATCAGGTCGGCTATGTCAGGCAATTTCCGAACCATCTCGTACTCGGAATCGAAGCGGATGCTACATTCACAAGTCCGTTGGACGTTCCGGCACTCAGGCCTGCGCCTTTCAACACCACGATCGATTACACGGGGACGGTGCGCGGCCGCGCCGGCTATGCCTTTGGGACCTGGTTGCCTTACCTGACTGGCGGCTTGGCCTGGGGACATAGCCACATCGACATCAACGATGCCGGCAGCGTCGTCTCCACCCCCGGCCATACTCAGACCGGCTGGACCGCGGGAGCGGGCGTCGAATTTGCGATCAGCGGCAACTGGAGCGCGAAGCTCGAATATGACTACATCGAACTATCGCGGCGCGTGTACGATCTGAGCGGCTTCGGCCTGCCGCCTGTCAACGTGGATCCCAACATCCACCTCGTTAAGCTCGGATTGAATTACCGCTTCGGCGACACCCAACTTTGGGGCACGTCAGCCTCGGGAAAGACCGCGCTCCCCGAATCGAACGACTGGAATGTGCACGCGCAAACCACGTTTATTCCGACCGCCTATCCTGCCTTCCGCTCTCCCTATGCCGGGGCCTTCAGCCTGCCGGGCAGCGGACAGGCGCGCGAGACCTGGACCACAACGGCCTTCCTCGGCGTGCGCCTGTGGCAAGGAGGCGAATTCTACTTTGACCCGGAGCTTGCGCAGGGCTTCGGCCTGAACGGGACGCTTGGGCTGGCTGGATTCCCGAACGGTGAAGCGCAGAAAGCCGGGGCCCCCTTCCCCAAATATCGACCTGAGCGCTATTACCTGCGCCAGACATTCGGTCTCGGTGGCGAACAGGAGGATGTCGCCGACGCGGCCCATCAACTGCCGGGCAAGCGCGACATCGACCGAGTCACGCTTATCGTCGGCCGCTTCGCTGTCGGAGATTTCTTTGACGGCAATTCCTACGCCAAGGATCCGCGCGCGGATTTCATGAACTGGGCAATGTGGTCGTCGGCCGCTTACGATTTCCCGGCCGACTTGCCAGGCTATACCCGCGGCGCAGTGGTCGAGCTAAATCGCAAGGATTGGGCGGTGCGCGCCGGCGTTTTCGAAGTCCCCTCGGCTCCCAATACCGACGTCCTCACTTTCAACACCGGCGGAGCGGCGATCGAATTCGAAGAGCGCCATAAAATATTCGATCAGCCAGGCAAGCTGCGGCTCGGCATTTTCGCTAACCGCGGTAACAGCGGTAATTACCGGCAAGCACTCTCGATCGAAGCCGCCGACCCGATGCTCGACATCAACGCTGTGATGGCTGCCATCCGTCACCAGAACCAAAAATATGGTGTCTATCTCAACGCCGAGCAGCAGATTGCAAAAGACGTTGGGATGTTTGCCCGCGCGAGCTGGAACGACGGCCAGAACGAAATCCTCTCATTCAGCGATATTGATCGCAGCCTGTCGGGCGGCTTTTCCATTAAGGGTAGCTATTGGGGCCGGTCGAGCGATACCATAGGTGTCGGCGGCGCGATCAATGGACTCTCAAGCGCCCACCGCGACTTCCTTGCAGCCGGCGGGCTCGGGCTTTTGATCGGTGACGGCCGGCTCAACTACCGTCCCGAACAGATTTTAGAGACGTACTACGCCTTTGCGATCGACAAAAATTTCACCGTCACCGCCGATTACCAATTCATCACCAACCCGGCGTATAACGCCGACCGCGGACCGGTGCACATTTTCTCAGGCCGCCTGCATGGCGAGTTTTAGATTCTTCTGCCGAACAGCTTAGAGCACCGCGGCGAAACTATCGGCTCGCGCCATCGCCCACGCATCGCGGTAGCGCGGATCGTTGGTGCCATCGATCAGCTCGCCGGGCTTCAGCGAGGGATACAGCCTCCCAAACGACTGAACCTCTGTCGTGGAGGTCCGTTGCGAAAAATGAATTGGCCGTAACTGCTGCGGGTGATCGAGTCCGGCGGCTGCAACCAGTTCCGCCAGCGCGTGCAGCGTGGCATGGTGATAATTGTACACCCGCTCGATCTTGTGCGGCACCACCAAGGCCCGATTGCGCGACGGGTCCTGCGTGGTCACCCCCGTCGGACATCGATCCGTATGGCAAGAGAGCGACTGAATACAGCCAAGCGCAAACATGAAGCCGCGCGCCGAATTGCACCAATCGGCGCCGATCGCCATCGCGCGCGCCATATCGAAAGCGGTCGCGATTTTTCCGGCGGCGCCGATCCGGATCCGATGGCGCGCATTGATCCCGATCAGCGCATTGTGGACGAAGCTGACGCC
>JAICIT010000298.1 GCA_025960445.1 Bradyrhizobium sp.
CCACCGGTGATTGGGAAATGGTGATCGGGCTGGAAGTCCACGCCCAGGTCACGTCCAACTCAAAGCTGTTTTCCGGCGCTTCGACGGAATTTGGTGGCGAGCCGAATACCCATGTCTCGCTGGTGGATGCGGCGATGCCGGGCATGCTGCCGGTCATCAACGAAGAATGCGTGCGCCAGGCCGTCCGCACCGGGCTCGGCCTTAACGCACAGATCAACCGGCGCTCGGTATTCGACCGCAAGAATTATTTCTATCCGGATTCGCCGCAGGGCTATCAGATCAGCCAGTACAAGTCGCCGATCGTCGGCGAAGGCGAAGTGGTTGTCGAGCTGGCCGATGGCACGAGTGTCACGGTCGGAATCGAGCGGCTGCATCTGGAGCAGGATGCGGGCAAATTACTGCACGATCGCAGTCCGACGATGTCGTATGTGGACCTCAATCGGTCCGGCGTCGCCTTGATGGAAATCGTATCGAAACCCGATATCCGCTCTTCGGAGCAGGCCAAGGCGTATGTCGCGAAGCTCCGCTCGATCCTCCGCTATCTCGGCACTTGCGATGGCGACATGGAGAAAGGCTCTTTGCGCGCTGACGTGAACGTCTCTGTGCGCAGGCCGGGTGGGCCGCTGGGCACCCGCTGCGAGATCAAGAACATGAACTCGATCAATTTCATCGGTCAGGCAATCGAACACGAGGCGCGCCGGCAAATCCAGATCATAGAAGATGGTGGCGCGATCGATCAGGAAACGCGGCTCTTCGATCCCAACAAGGGCGAGACCCGCTCGATGCGCTCAAAGGAAGAGGCGCACGACTACCGCTACTTCCCGGACCCCGATCTGCTGCCGCTGGAATTCAGTGAGGCTTATGTTGCCGAGCTAAAGGCCAGCCTGCCGGAGTTGCCGGATCAGAAAGAGGCGCGGTTCATTTCGCAGCTTGGGCTGTCACGATATGATGCCGGCGTGCTGGTCGCTGAACGTGAGAGCGCGGATTTCTTCGAGACCGTGCTTTCAAGGCTGGCCAACAGGGTTCGGGACGGCAAACTGGCGGCCAATTGGGTCATCAATGAGCTGTTCGGGCGACTCAACAAGGAAGGCCATGGGATTTCGGCGTCGCCCGTGTCGGCCGAGCAGCTTGGAACGATCGTCGATCTGATCGGTGAGGGCACAATTTCCGGCAAAATCGCGAAGGATTTGTTTGAGATCGTCTGGCAGGAAGGTGGCGACCCTCGCGCGCTGGTGGAAGCGCGAGGGATGAAGCAGGTCACCGACCTCGGTGCGATTGAAAAGGTGGTCGACGAGATCATCGCCGGCAATCCCGAAAAAGTCGCGCAGGCGAAAGCCAAGCCTCAGCTCGTCGGCTGGTTCGTGGGCCAGGTGATGAAGTCATCGGGCGGTAAGGCCAACCCGCAAGCTGTGAGCGATCTGCTCAAATCCAAGCTCGGCATTTGAACTCGGTTTGAGCCGAGTCCCGCGATGCGCGGCCGCGCGGTTCTCGTCGGCGCGCTCGCGTGCACCACTCGTCCACCGAACGTCGAAGCCCTCGTATGCGAGAAGTCGCGTTCCGAATCAGCGGCGGCGATTCGCGCGCGAATCCGGTTTTGGCGAGGAGGGGATGAGGCGCAAAGCCGCCGAGCACAAAAATTTTTTTATTGCCAAACCCCGCGACTCAGAGTCCGCGCAAGCGGCCCTCAGCGGGCTCACGCGAGCCGCGATGACCTCATCGAGGTATCTGTCGATGAATTGCTCATTAACAGAAACTCCTGCAATGCGGGCGCATCTTGCAAAATTGATCACCGTCGCTGATGGATTTTCAAAGCTTGTTCGCATCATTGCGCGAAAGCTTTTTCGTGCTCTCGATCAAGGCGCATCACGCGCTCTCACATCCGCGCATCAACACTTCCTTAAGCGGGACGCTGTTTTTTCCGACGTGTTGGTGTATTCGAGATGTAGTGCATTTCGATTCCCGAATGCACGCAGCGATTAAGCCATCTCACTAACTCAGGAGGGCAACATGGCCAAGAAAGCTAAGAAGTCGAAGAAGGCGAAGAGCGCAGTGAAGAAGACTGCGAAGAAGACCCGCAGGGTCGCCAAGAAGAAGAAGTAAATCTCGTCTGAGAAAAATGCCGGCGGCTTGATGCCGGCACGTCACAAGAGCCTTCACTACGATCTGCTTCCCTAAACGCAGGTCTCAATCAAAGGCTCTGGTAACGAAAGAGGGTGTCGGCGAGACATCAGGTCAAACGGCTGGATCGATCTTTTGAGGGGCTTAGCGCTTTATCGAAAACCGGTCCGGCAGAAGAAAAAGCTTTCTTCGTTCGGTGCGGATATTCATATCCGCAATTTCACTGGCGCTCTTTGCCAAGCTGAAATCTGATCCTGACGTGTTCGCCGACGCCCTCGTTCCCCTCGAGGCCCTGCAGCTACCGGTTCGTGCTGCAATCCTGAGCCGTCCCAATCCCTGCAAATGCAGTCTCGTCTTATCCGAGCAGCGGCTCGATCGCTCCATGGGCGAAGCTTTGGTCAGGAAACCATCGTGGCATCCAGACCTGCATAGCCGCCGGGTCGGCATTTCCGATCATCCCAGAGCGATACACACCCGCAAAACTCGGCGCAGAAAGGTGATGCGTGGTCACCGGGCTGTTCAGGCGTGATCTTCCGGCTCGCGTGCTTGCCGCAATGGTTACCGTTCCGCGAAATCGCAGGGTAAACGGAATGACGCGCGCGGGTGGCAACGGGCGATAATCGGGCGTTTCGCCCTTTTTCGCATGGATGGTCGCAGCGTTTACGCCCCATTCATGGCGATCGTTAAACTGCTTTTCAAATTTGATCGATCATGATCCTGCCACCACGCCGGCAAACGGCGATGGGGAAAAGCAGTTTTGCAAATTCGACGGGAGCCGCGCTCGCGCGAGCGATCGAAACAATAAGAAGAGGAGACGGGGATGTTTCAGGGGCATATTGATCAGGATGGGGCGGCACCGGTGGACGCGACCGCGATTCCTGACGTGCTATTCGAACGCGGTCTGTACTGGGCGAGCGGGCGTTCGGGAGTGGTCAATCTGGTGGCAGCCCACAAGTGGTTCAACCTTGCAGCCCTGAAGGGCCGCAGGGATGCAATTCCGCTCAGGCGCGAAGTCGCCGAGATGATGTCCGAAATCGAGATCGCGACGGCCCAACGGGAAGCCCGGGCCTGGATGAGCGCGGCTTAGGGTGTTCGAGGTATATCGGGTGGCGCGAATCTGCTTGGCCAAGCCGGCTACAGCAATCGAAGCGCCGAGCACTCCGTTGCCTCGCTCCACTCAGTATCTGCGGCTATAGGACCCACGTCGCTGTTCGGCGAAGGCGTAGAACGGATTGATGCCGCAATAGGCATCAGTACCGCTCGCGGTGGCCATGCATTGCCGATAGCTGGAGAATTGGCAATTGCCGGGATAACCCCAAGAGCGCCCTTGCAAGCAGAATTGATCCTGGATGCGTGCCTGAGCGGCAGCAGGTGATAACGATCCGGCTGCAGTCAGGGCGAGAACAGCAGCCAGAACGGCTTGGGTAACATGACGGTGCATTAGAGACTCCTTGTGCTGATTAAATGCTTTTTCCTCTTCTGGCGTTCCAGAAGCTGATCAAAAAGGTCAACGCGCTTGGCTTGAACGACGCGTCGGTTGAAACTCAAAACGTGATCGCAATGTAATTACTTAGACGGGTCAAAGTGCGTACCGGTTCAACGGGCAGTCCGTGATGGTGGAACGCCGCTCAACATGGAAGGTAGTCGATTCCTCAGTCCACCGTGATCACCTTACTGTAATCCAGTCGCACAACGGCCGGCCCTCAACGAGCATTGCCGATTCTTAATGTCGTCCTTGGATCAAATTTGTCGGCCGAAAATGGGATTGAGGTTGCCATGTCAGCCGCTATGCTGGCGGCTGAAGCCGCATCGACGTTTTGATCGAGCAGGATGAGACTACAGAACATCATACGCTCGGGCGCTACGGCGTCGGCCATTGCTCATGGCTCCGCTCTGGCGCTGGTTCTGCTGTTTACCGAGGTGCATCCGTTCGGCGGGGTTACGGCCGCCGAACCCATCACCGTCGATCTTGTCTCCGCGGCCGAGGCGGTGCCAGCTGCGAAGCCTGAACAATCTGTCCCGAGCGAAACTGCCGCTCCGCCGCCCGCCCAACCGGCCTCGAACTCTACCGTGGCCGGTTCGCCGCCCTCGGCTGCTCCGCCGCCGCAAAAACAAGCCGCGATTCCGCAACCGAGCCTCGATGCGCAACGGGTCGAGGCTGCGCGCCAACCGCCGCCGACCTCTCCATCGCCGACCCCTCCATCCCCGGCCTTCACGCCTCCGGAGCCTGATCTTTCGATCAAATATCACGTGATGCTGGGCCTCCCCTCGATAGCTTCCGCGCCTAAGGGCGGCTCCGTTGACTTCGATGCGCCCGCGTCAGAGAAGGCCGAGGTCGAGTCCAGTCTGATCAGCGACTTTCGACGTCATCTGAAGACATGCTCGAAGCTTCCGCCGTCAATTGCACCCACGGACAAGATTACCATTACGTTGCGGGCATTCATGACGCCGAAGGGGAGACTTGCGATGAA
>JAICIT010000299.1 GCA_025960445.1 Bradyrhizobium sp.
GAAGCCGTGGAAGCCTGGTGTCGGCCGCTATTCGACGAAGCGAACACGTGGCGCACGATCCGCGAGGCGATCACCGCTATCGAAAATCGCGTACAGGTGCCGCTCAAACTGGAACGGCGTGACGGCAGTGTGCTCGATTGCATGACCATGCCGCTGCCCGACGGCGCCACGATGCTGACGTTCCAAGACATCAGCGACGCGGAAAATGTCGAGCGCGCGTTGCGCGAGCGCAATGAGGCGCTTGAGGCCGCCGATCAGATGAAGGTCGATTTCGTCCATCACGTTTCGTATGAGCTGCGCTCGCCGCTGACCACCATCATCGGATTTGCGCATTTCCTGAGCGACCCGGTTACCGGCCCGCTGACGGCAAAGCAGGCCGAATATCTGGCGTACATCACCACCTCCACGAACGCGCTGCTTGCGATCATCAACAACATCCTCGATCTCGCAACTATCGACGCCGGCGCGATGTCGCTCAATCTGGGTATTGTCGACATACGCAAAACGATCAAGGCCGCCGCCGAAGGCATCCAGGACCGATTGGCGACCGACCGCATAAAGCTCAAGGTCGATGTCGACGCCAATATCGGCAGCTTCATCGGAGACGAGCGCCGTGTCGTGCAGGTGCTCTATAATCTCCTCGCCAACGCGGTCGGTTTCTCGCCCCACGATGCTACGGTGGGCTTGAGCGCCAGACGGACCGAGCATAGCGTCACGTTCACGGTGACCGATTCCGGTCCGGGAATTCCGCCTGATGTCAAAGATAAAGTATTCGACTGGTTCGAAAGTCACTCGCACGGTTCACGCCATCGCGGCGCGGGGCTCGGGCTGTCGCTGGTTCGTTCCTTTGTCGAATTGCACGGAGGCAAGGTGCGCGTTGATTCCGTCGTCGGCAAAGGCACGACCGTGACCTGCGATTTTCCGATCGAGCAGTCCGCCCATCGCAACGCCGCGGAATGACCGAGCCGACGACATTGTCGGTGGCGCTATCGAACGAAACCGCGACCGCACATCTGATGGCCAATCTGGCCTTGTTGATTGGGCCTGGCGACCTGATCACGCTTTCGGGCGACCTCGGCGCCGGCAAAACCGCAGCGGCGCGGGCCATGATCCGCTATCTCGCTGGTGACGATGAGTTGGAGGTCCCAAGCCCAACCTTCACTTTGGTGCAGGCCTATGAATTGCCGCCGTATCCGCTGCTCCACGCCGACCTTTACCGCGTCAACGATCCGATCGAACTGGAGGAGATTGGCCTCTCGCCCTTGCCCGAGGGTATTGTCGCGCTGATCGAATGGCCGGAGCGCGCGCCGTCGGCGTTGCCCTCAGACCGCATCGACATCGCGCTTACTCATCGGCCGGCCTTGGGATCGACGGCACGCGCCGCTGAGATTACTGGTTACGGCAAGGCAGCGGCGCAAGTCGCAAGATTGCAAGCGCTGCTGCACTTTCTCGAAGCTGCTGGCTATGCTGATGCAAAACGTCAGCGCATGACCGGCGATGCCTCGACGCGATCCTACGCCCGCCTGTTGCGTGATGATAACGCTGTCGTCCTGATGAACTCGCCGCGGCGCCCGGACGGCCCACCGATCTATGATGGAAAGTCATATAGCGCGGCCGTGCACCTCGCCGAGGACGTCAAGCCATTCGTGGCTATCGCCCAAGGCCTGCGGGAGCGCGGCTTGTCGGCGCCCGCTATCCATCATGCCGATCTCGATGCGGGATTCCTGATCACCGAAGATTTCGGCAGCGCAGGTTTTATCGAAGGCGAGCCACCTCGACCGATTACCGATCGCTATGAAGCCGCGACCGAAGCGCTGGCGGCACTGCATCGTAAAGCGCTGCCTGAAATTCTTCCTTTGAGCTCGCAGCTCACCTACACGATCCCGACCTTCGACACCGACGCAATGCTGGTGGAGCTCGGCTTGATGCCCGAATGGTACCTGCCGGATCGTGGGGTCGCACTCAGCAGCGACAAGCGCGCGGAATTCACCGCGATGTGGCGCGACCTCCTGAGCAATGCCGGCTCCGCTCCCACAACCTGGGTGCTGCGGGATTTTCATTCTCCCAATCTGATCTGGCTCAGCGAACGGCAGGGCATCGCGCGAGTGGGAATCATCGACTTCCAGGATGCCGTGCTCGGCCCGGCCTCCTACGATCTGGTTTCGCTGTTGCAGGACGCTCGGATCGATGTGCCGGAGCAGCTCGAGCTTTCGCTGTTGACGCGGTACATCAAGGCCCGGCGTGCCTCCGACGAAACGTTCGACGCTGCCGGATTCGCCGAGCTCTATGCGCTCATGTCGGCACAGCGGAATACTCGGCTGCTCGGCACGTTTGCCAGGCTGAACCGGCGCGACGGCAAGCCGCAATATTTGCGGCATCAGCCGCGAATCTGGACTTATCTCAGTCGTTCGCTGGCGCATCAGTCGCTTGAGCGACTCAGGGATTGGTACGCGATCAACGTGCCCCCTCCACAGGCTTAGTTTACCAGTTATTAGCGCCCGCGCTTTTATGGTGGGCTGCACCCTGCCATCTGCGCAGGGCGCGGACGCTGTGGGCTGGAGCGGATCAATGGCGACAGAAAGGCGCAAAGGCGAGCGCGTCACATTTGAGCGCGGCGTTCCCGCTCAAATGATGGGTATCGATGGCACTTGGCGACGCGAGTGCATGATGGAAGACATTTCCGAAACCGGTGCCAAGCTCAGCGTAGAAGGCTCGGTCGAAGGTTTGCATCTGAAGGAATTCTTCCTGCTGCTTTCGTCCACCGGTCTTGCATATCGGCGCTGTGAATTGGCGTGGGTCAATGGCGACCAGATCGGGGTCAATTTCCTGAAAACCGGCGACAAGAAAAAGAAGGCTGGAAAGCGCGCACCGTTAGGCGCGGAGGTTTAATCCGCCACAGCATTCGTATTACCGTCATCTCGGCTGGGTATTGCACCGAGATCACCATGCGCTCCGTGAATTGCCGTGTTATGATTCTAAAGTCCAAACAAGAGATCGCCTGCAGATAAATCCCGACATGTCCGTCAGACCCACCAAAGCCATGATACTCGCAGCCGGTCTCGGCGTGCGCATGCGCCCGCTCACTGATGGGATGCCGAAGCCGCTGGTTCGTGTGGCCGGCCGTCCGCTACTGGATCATGTCCTCGACAAGCTCGCCGATGCGGGCGCCGACGAAGCCGTGGTCAACGTGCATTATCTGCCAGATCAGATCATCAATCATGTCAAAAAACGCAAGCGGCCCCGCGTCATTATCTCCGATGAGCGTGATGAGGTGCTCGGCACCGGCGGCGGCGTCGTCAGAGCCCTGCCTTTACTCGGGAGCGCGCCGTTTTTTCACGTCAACGCCGACACCCTTTGGATCGATGGCGTGCGACCCAACCTGGCGCGCCTGGCCGAAACGTTCGAACCGGCGCGTATGGACATACTGTTGCTGATGGCGCCGACCACAACCAGCGTCGGCTACAGCGGACGCGGCGACTATGGCATGCTCGCCGATGGTGCCTTGCGCAAGCGCAGGGAACATCAGGTGGTTCCATTCGTCTATGCAGGCGCGGCGATCATGTCGCCCTCTGTGTTCGCCGGTGCGCCGTCCGGCGAATTTTCGCTTACGAGGATATTCGACCGGGCCAACGAGCAGGAGCGGCTATTCGGGCTGCGGCTGGACGGCATGTGGATGCATGTGGGAACCCCTGACGCGGTGAATGCGGCGGAAGAGGCCTTTCTCGCAAGCGTCGCGTGAGACGACGTCGTTTCGCCGTCAATTAGAAATCGCACAGGCTATGCGGCCATGCCATGATGCCGGCTGATCCCGAATCAGGCAGCCCATGCGCGTTTTCAGCGTTCCAGTTTCTGCGCCCTTTCTGCGTACCGTCATCGCCGCGTTGGTTGATGGCCGGCTCGTGGATGGGTTCGAGGCGCGCAGCAGCCCCCACAGACTGGCGCAGGTGACGTTGTACTTGCCGACCCGTCGCGCAGGACGCCTGGCTCGAGAAATATTTCTGGACGAGATGCGTGCGGAGACCGTGCTGCTGCCGCGCATCGTCGCGCTCGGGGATATTGATGAGGACGAGCTTGCATTCGCGGAAGAGGCCGAGCAATTCGGCGGCGCCGGGCCATTGGATATTCCACCAAAGCTAGGCGAGCTCGAGCGCAAACTCACGCTCGCAAAGCTGGTTGCGGCATGGGCAAAGGGGCCGGTGTTGGCGCCGCTGGTGGTCGGCGGACCGGCTTCCAGACTTGCATTGGCCGGCGATCTGGCCCGCCTGATGGACGACATGGTCACCCGTGGCGTCGGCTGGGAGGCGCTGGACGGGCTGGTACCGGATCAGCTCGATCAATACTGGCAGCACTCGCTCGAATTCCTGCGCATTGCGCGGCAGGCGTGGCCCGCGCACCTCCAGGAAATCGGAAAAATTGAGCCCGCTCTAAGGCGCGATCTCTTGATTTCGGCGGAAGCCAAACGTCTCAGCGCTAATCATGACGGTCCGGTGATCGCGGCGGGATCGACCGGATCGATGCCGGCGACCGCGAAATTCCTGCAAGCGGTCACCGCGCTTCCCCGAGGCGTGGTGGTCCTC
>JAICIT010000300.1 GCA_025960445.1 Bradyrhizobium sp.
ACCGTCTCTCCGATGATGTAGGCCCGCTGCGGCGAGCGAATTACGGCGTTTGCGATTTTGGGATCTGCGACCAGCACGTCCTTGATGTCGCGCGGCAGATCGACAATCATCGACTTGCCAATCCCAAGCGCAAGGAAACGCATTTTTGTCTGTCCGCTCGCCGCCTGCATTGCCGTGGACTCGGCTGCAACGACGGGAGGCAAAGCCGGACTAAGCGTCAGCGCGGCGACCACCGAGAAGGACAGGGCGCGAACCACGACCGTTCGCATCGCCGACTGATTTCCCCTGCATTCCATATCGCACGTCCTGTTAGTCATTTCTGCGTAGTGGTCGAGCTTTGGATGCCGTAGCGAACCACGTCGATGCTTTGGCCGCGTTTACGGACCTGATCGTCAGTCGTGTTCTCGACCATGTTGACGTCGGCAATGCTGCGCAGCGCCAGAGAAAGCGTGCCGGTCTGCCGCGCGCGGGCGAGCGTCTCAGCCTGCTCAGGCCTCAGTTCAAGTGTCACGGTCTTGCCGACGACGGCGTTCTGGCCGTCTTTTTCCTTGGGGGCCTGATCGATCGCGAGGACGCGAATATTGGGCAGAATGATATCCGAATGCACCACATCGACTGCGTTGGCGCGGCCGCTATCCTTCTCGCGCCTGGAAAGAATCACATCGACTCGATCGTTCGGCAGGATGAATCCGCCGGCTCCCGTTTCGGGCGAGATTTCGGTCGAAACGGCCCGCATACCGACCGGCAGGATCGCGGCCATGAACCCTGATCCATTGGCCTTTACGAGCTTCGGTTCGCGGATTGGCTCGCCCGCTATGAACGGAGCGCGCGCGATTGATCCGGCGATTTGGGTGGTCGCGTCCGGCCGCTCGCTGCGGCGGATGAAATTATTGCTTGCGGTTGCGGCCGGCCAAGTTTGCCATTCGAGATTCTCTGGGCTGACGGACTGGCCGAGACCGATGTCGGCCTTCGCAACCAGAACCTCGACCGTCTGGATTTGTGCAACCGGTTCGGTTGGGCGCGATCTATAGTCCGAACCACTCACGAGATATGCCGCAACTCCGCCGGCGAGAAGGGCGATGACCAGGACGACAATACGTGCGGTGTACATACGCTTACTGACTACTTTTACGCAGGACTACTGAATTCCAAGATCGGCGGCAGCTTGTTCTGCAAGCATGACTAAGCAGTAAAGGTGTAAGGGAACTTGCCGCCGGCGGCGTTTTGAGCGAATGAATTCAGGGATTTGTCGTCATGGTGAATGGCGGGTTATCATTCGAAAATGACGCAAAACCCTGATGGAGCCCTGGATCGCTGCGTTGTCGCGCAGGCGTTGGGGCCCGAGCGGGTGCAATTACTCTGGTTAGGAATTCGGGCTGCTCAGCGACAGGCTACGCAGCATTGAAAGCGGCGAAGCCGCGGGCGAGATCGGTCTTGAGGTCCTCGACGTTCTCGAGGCCGACGTGAAGACGCAGGGACGGACCGCCCGGCTGCCATTGCGTGGCGGTTCGATAGCTTGCGCAGTCAAATGGAATAATCAGGCTTTCAAAGCCGCCCCATGAATAACCCATCCCGAACAACTCCAGGCTGTTCAGCAACGCATCCACCGCGTCCTGAGTCGCCGGATTAAGAACGACGCTGAACAGCCCTGACGCGCCAGTGAAATCGCGTTTCCAGATCGCATGACCCGGGTCAGTTTCGAGCGCCGGATGCAGTACCCTGTTGACCTCGGGCCGCTTGCCGAGCCATCGCGCTATCTCGAGCCCGGAACGATAATGCTGCGCAAGCCGCACCGCGAGCGTCCGCAAGCCACGTATTGCGAGGAAGACGTCATCCGGCCCGGCGCAGACGCCAAGGAGCTGGATAGCGTCAGCCACCATCGGCCACGCCTTCGCGTTGGCCGAAATCGTGCCGAACATGATGTCGGAATGGCCGCCGATATATTTCGTGGCAGCCTGGATGCTGATATCGACGCCCTGATCAAGCGAGCGGTGAAATAGCGGCGTGGCCCAGGTATTGTCATCGATCACTAGCGCACCGCGCGCCTGCGCTACCGAGGCGATCACGGGAATATCCGGCATTTCGAAAGATTGCGAGCCCGGCGCTTCGACCAACACCGCCCTCGTATTCGCTTTGAACAATTGGCCGATTCCGCTGCCGATCAAGGGGTCGAAATAGGTTGTTTCGACGCCGTAGCGCGCCAACACTCCATTGCAAAAATTGCGTGTTGGCCGATAGGCATTATCGCAAACCAGCAGATGATCACCGGCTTTAAGCACCGCGAGCAAGGTCGTGGTGATCGCAGCTAATCCTGATGGCGCGATACCGACTCCGGCGCATTGGGCGCCTTCCAGAGCCATCATTGCCTCTTGGAGGGCCTTGGTAGTCGGCGTCCCGCGGCGGCCGTATTGATACTCGCCGCGATGGGCATGCAGATCGTCTGCGGTGGGGTAGAGCACGGTCGAGCCGTGGACGACTGGCGGATTGACGAATCCCTTCTGCGCCTTTGTGTCGCGGCCGGCAGTGGCCAGCACGGTCTCCTTCTGCCGTGGCTTTGACAGCCTCTTATCCTCTGAAGAACTCATGCGTCCGTTGCCACCAAAACGACCCTACACCGCAGCCGCGAGACCTCTTTGGCATCCGCCAGACGAGGGATGGGGCACGGTTAGTAGATAAAGAGGACACAGAAGAGGGGCGTCAACCCCTTGACCCGGATCGCCAGTCGTTCTGTGATGCAGCCGAGCTATTCAGTCGCTGCATGTTGAGGGGCCTGCCGCGATATTGACCATCGCCGTTATGGACGCGCCTCCAGCCTTTCGGGCTGGCGTTCGCAGCAATGGATCACAAGGCTGGCCCGTCAGTGTGCGCGATTGATCGGCAATCATTCGGGACGAAAGTTGAAAGGCATTGTCATGAAACGCGTATCTCTGATTCTTACCCTTGCACTCGCGGGAGGTCTCTCGACCCAGGCCGCTACCGCGCAAACGCTCAAGACGGTCAAGGATCGGGGCATGCTGTCCTGCGGCGTCAGCCAGGGACTGCCGGGCTTTTCGTCGCCGGACGATAAGGGCAACTGGACTGGCATCGATGTCGACGTCTGCCGCGCCATCGCCGCTGCGATCTTTAACGACCCCACCAAGGTCAAATTCGTTCCGCTGTCGGCGAAGGATCGCTTCACCGCTCTTCAGTCGGGTGAAATCGACGTGCTGTCGCGCAACACAACCTGGACGCTTTCGCGCGACACCTCGCTGGGCGCCAACTTTACCGGCGTCACTTATTATGATGGACAAGGCTTCCTGGTGAAGAAGTCCCTCAAGGTCAATTCCGCCCTTGAGCTGAACAGCGCCTCGGTATGCGTGCAGACCGGCACCACCACGGAGCAAAATCTCGCCGACTACTTCAAGAGCAACAACATGAAGTATGAGGTGATCGCATTCGGCAGCGCCGACGAGACCGTCAAGGCCTATGAGTCCGGACGTTGCGACGTCTTCACTTCCGACGTATCGCAGCTCTATGCGGAGCGCCTGAAGTTGGCAAACCCGGCCGACCACGCTGTGCTTCCGGAAGTGATCTCGAAAGAGCCGCTCGGGCCGATGGTGCGTCATGGCGACGATCAGTGGTTCGATCTCGTCAAGTGGACGCTGTTTGCGATGGTGGATGCGGAAGAGCTGGGCGTTACGCAGAAGAATGTCGATGACATGGCGAAGTCGGACAAGCCGGAACTGAAGCGGGTATTCGGCACGGACGGCAATCTGGGTGAACAACTCGGCCTGACCAAGGATTGGGTATCGCGAATCGTGAAAGCGGTCGGCAATTACGGCGAATCCTTCGATCGCAATGTCGGGTCCGGCTCCAAACTTGGCATCGCGCGCGGGCTAAACCAGCTCTGGAACAAGGGCGGTATTCAGTACGCGCCGCCGATACGCTGATCGGCCGCGGCTGCGGCGATGAGCATCGAGCCCCGATCACCACCGCCGCAGTATGCCGCTCGATTGAAGCGTGCGCTCGGCGGTCGTGCGGGGTGGGGTGGCTTTATCCTGCAGATATTATTCGTCGCTGCGTTGGTCTGGATCGGCTACGAGATCGTGGCCAACGCACGCGCCAACCTGGAAACACAGCGGATCACGTCCGGATTCGGTTTCCTGGACAACACGGCCGGGTTTGACGTCAGCCAAACCCTGATTCCCTATTCCGGCTCCGACACCTATACCCGCGTATTCCTGGTGGGCTTGCTGAATACGCTATTGGTCTCGGTGATCGGCATCTTCTTTGCAACCGTAGTCGGATTCATCGTTGCGCTTGGCCGGCTATCGCCGAACTGGCTGCTGTCGCGCATCTCCGGTGGCTACGTCGAACTGATCCGAAACCTGCCGCTGCTGTTCCAGATACTGTTCTGGTACCTTGCGGTGCTCGCCGCGCTCCCAAACCCCCGGCAAAGCGTCTCCCTGTTCGGGAGCGTTTTTCTGAGCAACCGGGGATTGGTGCTTCCAAGACCGATTGGCGAGCCCGGTTTCGAGCCGTTTGTCTTTGCCCTCTTGATCGCGATCATCGGTGCCATCGGG
>JAICIT010000301.1 GCA_025960445.1 Bradyrhizobium sp.
CCTGATCGGAACCGTGAGCCTGCCGATGGCGGCGGGGCTTCTTGTTATTGCAGGTGGAATGGTGGTCGCGATGTTTCGCCTTGCGGCGGCGGGCAAGCCGCTGCACGACGACTTCGCCGACAAGGCGGCAGCCGTTGACGGCGAAATGGTGGATGTCATCAACAACATGCCGCTGGTGCGGGCATTTTGCGGATTGAGCCTCGAGCACGACCGGTTTGATGCGACCGTCGCCCGCGAAGTGACGGCCCGGGGTCGAAGCCTGCGATATCTTGAGAAACTGCGGATCATACATGCCGGCGTTACCGTCACCCTGACCATCGCTCTGTTGGCCTGGGCTATTGTGCTGTGGCAGAATGGCGATGCGACAACCGGCGACGTCGTCCTGGTCTGCACCCTTGGTCTCTCGATTTTGAGCGCGACGCGCGACCTGGCGGTGGCGCTGGTCGACGTCACCCAGCATGTCGCCCGGCTGACGGAAGCCATTGCCACGTTGCTATTGCCCCATGACTTGCGCGACCACCCGGAGGCCGAGCCGCTGGTCAAGAGCGGCGCTGCGATCGCCTTCGACGACATTTCGTTTCGTTATCCAGGCGGAGTTCAGGTCTTTGATAAATTCAGTCTTCGGCTTCAGCCCGGCCAGAGGGTAGGGCTGGTGGGGCAGTCCGGTGGTGGGAAATCGACTTTGTTTGTCCTGCTCCAGCGCTTCTATGACGTTCAGGAGGGGACCATCACGATTGACGGCCAGGACATCGCAAAAGTGACCCAGCAAAGCCTTCGCCAGGCGATTTCCGTCGTGCCGCAGGACATCGCCATGTTCCAGCGGTCGATCCTGGAGAATATCCGCTATGGTCGTCCCAATGCCACGGATGATGAGGTGCTGCGTGCAGCGATCGCGGCGCGGTGCGATTTCGTCGAAACGCTGCCTGAGGGCCTTGCAACCATGGTCGGCGAACGCGGCGTGAAACTCTCGGGCGGCCAGCGGCAGCGGATTGCGATTGCGCGCGCCTTCCTGAAGGATGCTCCGATCTTGCTGCTTGACGAAGCGACTGCGGCGCTCGATAGCGAATCTGAAGAAGCGATCCGTGAGGCGCTCGGGCGGCTGATGCGCGGGCGCACGGTCATCGCGATCGCCCACCGGCTGGCGACACTGCGCAACTTCGACCGGGTGGTGATGCTGAAGGCCGGCACCATCATCGAGGATGGGCCACCGGACCGGCTGATGCAGCGCCATGGTCCGTATCGCGAACTGGTCAGGCAAGAGATGAACCGGCTCGCGAAGCACGCAGCCTGAGTGGCCTGAACTTAGCCTGACATGCACCTAAGTAACGAGTTTGAAACGTTTAATCCCGGCGGGGGGAAACCGAGGTTTCATGGCAGCCGAAGTCGTTACCCAAGTTACGATGGCGAGGACCATCGAACAGGTAGTGGAATCGCCCTTCTACATTCCAATGACCGGGCCCGCGGCGAGACCGCGACGCTCGCTCAAGCACGACGACACTTTTATCGTGCTCGACAGTCATGGCGACATTGGCGCTTCCGCGGGCGGACCGGACGGCTTGTTCAACGCCGATACCCGTTATCTCGCCCGGCTGGAGCTGGTGCTGGACGAGGTTCAGCCTTTGCTGCTCGGATCCAACCTCCGGGATGATAATTCGGGACTGACGGTCGATCTCACTAATCCTGACATCTATCGAGATGGCCGGATCGTGCTGCAAAAGGACATGCTCCATATTGTGCGCACGATATTTCTATGGCGCGGAACGGCTTATCAGCGGATCGGCTTGCAGAATCATGGTGATCGGCTGGCGAGCCTGGATTTGAGACTGCTGTTCGATAACGACTTTGCCGATCTGTTTGAGGTGCGTGGCGAACAGCGTCCGCGCCGCGGGACGGGTTCGAGCAGACTACTCACCGCGAGCGACGTTTTGCTGGAATACAAAGGTCTGGACGGAGTTTCGCGGACCCTGGCGCTGCACTTCGATCCGCGGCCGACCCGGATCGCCGTCAATTCCGCGACCTATCATCTGAAGCTCGAGCCGCATCAGACTAGTTCGCTATTTATTGCCGCCTCCTGCAACAAGCCGGCATCGTTCAAGCCGGCTCCCTTCTTTCGCGGGTTGTTGGCCCATCGCCGCGAAATGCGTTCCTCCACGGCGGGCGCGACCAGCATCGAAACGTCAAACGACATTTTTAACGAGGTGCTGTGCCAGTCCATGGCCGACCTCAACATGCTGACGACGGAGACGCCGCAGGGACGATATCCCTATGCGGGTATTCCCTGGTATTCCACGACCTTCGGCCGTGACGGCATCATCACGGGATTGCAGATGCTGTGGATCGACCCCCGCATTGCACACGGCGTTCTGAAGCGGCTGGCATTCTATCAGGCCAACTCCGTTGATCCGCGCGCGGATGCCGAGCCTGGGAAGATCCTGCATGAGATGCGCGGTGGAGAAATGGCGGCTCTGCACGAAGTGCCGTTTGAGCAATACTATGGCAGTGTCGATGCGACGCCGCTGTTTGTGCTGCTCGCAGGCCTTTATGTCGAACGCACCGGGGACGAGGAAACGCTCAAGGAGTTGTGGCCTTCGATCGAGGCGGCGCTGAACTGGATCGATGGAGCCGGTGATCCCGATCGGGACGGCTTCGTCGAGTACCAACGAGCCTCGGAGCAAGGACTGGCAAATCAGGGTTGGAAGGACTCCTATGACGCGATATTTCACGCCGACGGTCGTTTGGCCGAAGGCTACATCGCGCTCTCGGAAGTGCAGGGCTATGTTTTTGCCGCCAAGCGGCTGGCAGCGCGTTGCGCGTTGCGGCTTGGAAAATCCGAAATGGCACGAGTCCTTGAGCTCCAGGCGCGGCAATTGGCCGAGCGATTCGAAGAAGCGTTTTGGTGCGAGGAACTTGGCACATATGCGCTGGCGCTCGATGGCGCCAAACAGCCGTGCAAAGTACGAAGCTCGAATGCCGGACAATTATTATTCACGGGGATCGTGCGCGAAGACCGCGCCCGAAAGGTCGCAGGCGATTTGTTGCGACCGCATTTTTTTACCGGGTGGGGAATCCGCACTGTGGCGCACGGCGAAGCGCGTTACAATCCGATGTCGTATCACGATGGTTCGATCTGGCCGCACGATAACGCGCTGATCGCACTCGGCTTTGCGCGGTATGGCCTGAAGCATTCGGTCGCTCACTTGTTCAAGGGCCTGTTCGAAGCCGCGACCTACATGGATTTACGCCGGCTTCCGGAACTGTTTTGCGGATTCCGCCGTGAGAAGGGGCGGGGGCCAACGCTTTATCCGGTTGCATGTGCGCCACAGGCGTGGGCGAGCGCGACGCCGTTCACACTGTTGGAGGCGGCGCTCGGACTTGAGTTCGATTCCCAACGCGGCGAAATCCGGATGCGCAACCCGCGCCTGCCGACGTTTCTCAACGAGGTGGTGCTGCGCGAGCTGCGGCTGGGAGCATCGAGTGTCGACCTTCGGGTCAGAAGGCATGGCGATGAGGTATCGCTCGAAGTATTGAACACGCGTGGTCATATCCAGGTGTCCATCGTGATGGCGCACTGAGGCGGCGTCCCGCCGCAAGGAGACGGCTATGGCCGCGAAGCATCTGTGCATTTTGATTGCAGGCTTGACGTTAGTGGGGGGCGACGTCTGCTGGGCTCAAAACGACGCTGCCTCGCCGCAACCGGAGAGCAAATCGCCGCAGGCTCCTCCGCAACCGAATGCGGCGCCCAAACAGGAATCGCCGCCACCTTCGGTTACGATCATCGGCGCAAAGGAGGCGCATGGCGTTCTCGGTCGGGACGTCCGCAGCCCGGCAAATGAGGACATGGGGCGCATCGTGGACGTCATAGTCGATCGCGCTGGAGTCGTGCGCGCCGCTGTCATCGACTTCGGGGGGTTTCTGGGGGTGGGTAGCAGAAAAATTGTTGTGGACTGGAGCGCGCTGCATTTCGGGCGCGTCGCAGACAAAGGTGACAGCATCACGCTCGAATTGACAAAAGATCAGGTGAAGGCAGCGCCCGAATACAAGGAGGATCAGCCTATCGTCGTGCTTGGCGCATCGGGCACTCTCAAGCCACTATAATTGGAACGCAAAGGCGGTGAGAAACCATGCCGAGCGCAAGCGCGTTTCGATTGACGGGGTCGATCATGATCGTCGGGAAGCGATCCGCGCCAACAGTGGTTCCTCGCGCCGATCAGAGTCGCTAATGGCAACGGCGGCAGCTCCTTCACGCAAGAGTTTGCGCGGTCTCGACTGGTTCATCTTCTTTCTAGCGGATGTGCAGACCGGCTTCGGCCCGTTCATCGCGGTTTACCTGACGACACAGAAATGGACCCAAGCCCAGATAGGGCTTGTACTATCGATCGGTGGCGTCGTCGGGCTGCTCGGGCAGATGCCCGGTGGCGCGATCATCGATGCGGCCCGATCTGAACGGATGGTGGCCGGCCTTGCGGTTGCGGCTGTCGGAATGAGCGCGCTCGCCTATGCGGCGTGGCCGATTTTTCCCGTGGTGGTGACCGCCGCGACGCTACATGCTGCCGCGA
>JAICIT010000302.1 GCA_025960445.1 Bradyrhizobium sp.
CAGCTTCCTGGGATGCCACGGGCGCAGGAAGCTGCATCCAGCGCGGGAATCAGCACGCACGCCCAGGAGAGCGCGAATGCGATCGCGGCGGTGATCAGGGTTGCTCTTTCACCCCCAAGCATGTCGACGAGGTTTTTGGAAATGCCTGTCCACAAGCTGCTCCAGCCGGTGTACATCCTCGCCGACAGCAGAAATTTGCCATCCTGAAGGATGACGCGGCCTCCTGCCCTTTTGATCAACAGTGCCAACTGGACATCTTCGCAAATTGCGTCGCGAACCGCTGCGTGCCCTCCGACCGACTCATAAACTCGCTTGCGTACCAGCATGAATTGGCCAGTTGCGGTGACCATATCGCTGCCTTGGGACTGAACCAGCGCCAGGTTCTGGCAAAACGCCATCAAATAAAGTCCGCAGGGAATGACGAGCCGCTCCGCGACGCTTCCGAGGCGCAGACGCGGTGTAAGCGATAATAGATCGAGCTGCTGAGAGAGGGCGACATGCATGGCGCTGGCAACCAATTCCGGTTCGGCTTCAACATCAGCGTCGATAAAGCACAGCCATTCGTCTTCCGTTCGGGAGATACTGGATCCGATCCAGCACGCATGCGACTTGCCGACCCAGTGAGGCGGCAATGCCGGACTCTGAACGACCTTTGCTTGCGACGACCGGCCGGCGATCGAAGACGCGACTGCATACGTTGAATCGGTCGAATGATCGTCGACCGCTATGATAGTCAAATGCTCTTTGGGGTAATTCTGGTCCAGCAACGCACCAATGCACGGTCCGATATTGAGCTGTTCGTTTCGGGCAGGAACGATGATCGTAACGCGCGGTACGTTCGAAGAAGGGGAGCTTACCGGCTCGACAATCGGAAGCTGGTTGCGCTGGGCGGCGGCACGGAAGATCAACCAAAATACGACAGCCAGCAAACCAACCGATAACGCCAGTTCCATTGTCCACCGGCACGATACGTCGCCTCATCAATCGACGACTTTCGGATACGTTCCGCCCAGCGGGGCGGCGCAGGCTGCAATCGGACGCTCATCCGTCTTCGACCACTCGGTGTCGGTGACTACCATTTGCGCCCCTAGCAGGAGCGACGAGTTGCATGGGACCTGCCCTGTGCCGGATCGGCGTTTCCGATCGAACATGGCCGATGCTCCACCGCCTCCGGGTCGCCATCCAATACCTCAAAAACGGTGCCCTTCCCGTTTCGCCGGAAACGGACATTGAACGTTCGGCGCCCCAGCCGCAGATCGATCAAGGTCACGTCCGGCAGCCAGTCGGGCAATGCCGGATCGACATATAATTTACCTGCGGGTGCATCCTGCTGCAGGCCCAGCATGGCCTGTAAAAGCATGAAGGGCGCTCCCGCTGCCCAAGCCTGAGGCACATTGGCACCAAGATACTGTACCGGGAAGCTCGTCGGATCACGCTGCAAGCCGGCATATAGCTCGGGCAATTGGTCGAGCAAGAAGTAACTTGCCGCTGTAATGATGCCGCGCGCCACGACCGCAGCTTCCGCGGCAAAGCCGTAGCGCCGCATGCCCCAAGCAATCAGCGAATTGTCGTGCGGCCACACCGCGCCGGTTTGATAGTTGTATGGATTAAACGAGCGATGATGCGCCGATAAGGTGCGAATGCCCCAACCGCTCCACATGTCCTTCTGCATCAGCCTCCTCACTACGGCGCCCGCTCGCTCCGGAGCGATGATCCCGGACCACAGGCATTGGCCTACATTCGACGCAACCGATAATACCTTCTTTTTTTCGCCGTCCAGTGCGTAGGCATAGAAACTCGAATCCTCATCCCAGAATTCATCGTTGAACCGCCTGAAAAGCGAGGCGGCTTTCTTGCGCAGGCTATTCGCCCGACGCGAGTTTTCCAGTTCGTCGTAAACCTCGGCCATCCGTAGCCAGGCGTCATAGACGTATCCTTGCAGCTCGCACAGCGCCTTCGGTCCCTGCACAAGGCTCCCGTCGGGATACATCACGGCCCCACCTGAATCCTTCCAGCCCATGTTCTCATAACCGACCGGAGAGCGCGTCTGGTATTCCTGAAATCCGTCGCCGTCACGATCGCCGTAATTGTCGATCCAGGCGAGGCAGGCTTCCGCCGTCGGCAAATGCCGCTCGAGCAGCGAGCGGTCGCCACAGGCGCGCCAGGCGGCATGAAGCGCGATCAACCAGAGCGGCGTCGCATCCGCAGTGCCGTAATACGGCGTATGTGGAATCAAATGGAAATATGCGAGTTCGCCGTAGCGAAGCTCATGGAGTATCTTGCCAGGCTCGGCGTCGCGATAGTCATCACGTTTCTTGGCCTGATACTTGGCCAGCACTTCCAAGGTGCCGGTAGCGAATTCCGGATGAACTATCATCGTTTGAAGCGATGCGATCAGCGTATCACGGCCAAATAACGCCACGTACCATGGCAGGCCTGCTGCCGGGACGAATACCCTGTGATCGGTGCCCTTCAGCGGCAGCCGCAAGGCGGCCATGTCCTGAACGCTTTGATTAAAGCATCGACGGAATTCCTCATTGCTGGTTTCGACCTTCAGAACCGCTTGACGCCATTCGTCGACTAGCCCGGCGTGATGCGAATTTCTCGTCTGATGGCTGCAGTTCCGCGGCGCGCGAATCCATTCCTTTCCGTCTACCAGATCGTAACGCAGACACCGCCGCCACACTTCTCCGCCTTTGAGCGCAATTTCAAAGATGAGCCGCCCATTGGCGTGAGATACAGAAATTTCCTTTTCTCCGCCGCAGCGGACAATCAATTCACGGCGGAAGTTCTCGTTGTGATACGCAATGCGGAGTATCTGATGCTTCTCCGACCAGGACGAAGAGATTTGCCCGCGCCTGACCGCACGGCCGACCTTTACTTCAAAGATGTCGGCGAAGTCCGCGCGAATTGCAATTTCCAGGTTGAAGCGCACCGGCGTCGGATTGTGATTGCTGATTTCGAGGTCCTCGTGCAGCCCGCCATCGACCTGGCGAGCAATCATTAAGCCCAGCGTATGCGGCTCGATCGGGCCGTCCTGGCTGGCAAACCCACAGTTGGTTTGAAACATGCGCGCAAGGTGGGGAGCCACTGTACCGCCGTTCAATAACTCCCACGGCACACCATTGGCGTAGATCGCCCAGGCGCTGATGAGCCTGGTATCGCGAAAATATAAGCCACCCTTGCTGGGCGTCTTCACTTGGCCATCAGGATCGGTAAGCAACACGGTCTGCCCCTGATGGATGGCGATCTCCGCCGGGCCAACCCGAACCTTGAAAGTCATTTGAGCAAATCTTCGGATACGATGGACGAGCTTCTCTTCATCAGCTCGCGGCGGAATGCCAACGAGCATTAATCGGCGTATTGCACGGGTTTCGTTTCAGGCATGCGGTACCAGAGGAGCGCCGTCGCGAGCACCGCCACGGCAGCCAAACTCAAAAATGTCGTGGTTGCGTTGGATCGCTGCCAGAGTAGCCCGCTCAGCGCCGTGCTGACCGAAGCTGCAACACCTGTAATCATACTGACCGCGCCGCGGGCCAGATTGAATCGACCCGTGCCCGCCGTGAGGTCCGTGATAATCACCACCGTGAGCACGCTGATTATAGCGCCGCTCAGGCCGTCCAAAATCTGCACCGCGGTGAGCAAGTATGAATTGCTGATGAAGGAGAAGATGGCGCCGCGGATGATCTCGAGGCCAAACCCGACCACCAGCAACGGCTTGCGTCCCCACAGCTCCGAGCAATATCCAACCCATGGCGAGCAAAACGCAACGACCAATTGAGGGGCGGCGATCAATCCGGATAGCAACAGCGAATCGAATTCCAATCTGGATTGACCTAGTCGTTCGCTGACGAGAGGCAGCATCGAGGCGTCGGACAATTGAAACAGAGCAAGGCAACCAGCAAACCAAAGCAGGTCGGAATTCTTCCGAAGTTCCATCATGCTTTTGACCGTGGGACCCTTCTCGCCCCTACCTGCATTTCGCGCGCGATTGTAGTCGATCTCATCTCCGCGGATGCGCCCGAGCCCAATCAATGCTGGAATCACAAGCGCCGCAGCCATCAGAAAGATCGCCTTCGATGTGAAGTACTTTCCGAGCGCTCCCATCGCGACGGCCGTCAGCGCGTTACCCGCCGCGTCGTATCGATGATTGCGTCCAACGCGCAACGACATCATTTTCCGACCCACGAGCCCGAGGCTTATCGCGGCGATGGCCGGCCCCAAGATGCCGGCGGTGAGGCCGTGAAGCGCCTCCGCGATCAGCACGAACGAGAAAGTCGGGTACAGCGCAAGAATTAGCGCAGCAATGCCGATCATCAGCAGTCCGGCTGCCGCCAATCCTCGCTTGGAACGGATGGAATCCGCCAGCGCTCCGGCCGGTATGACGCCGAGAACACCTGAAATTCGACCGATCGTAAGCGCAAAACCCACACTTTCCTGCGACCACTGCAGTTCCGCGAGGTAAAGCGACACGAACGCACCAAATCCGGTTTGAACGTCCGCAGTGAAGAAGTTCATCCAATCGAGCCCCTGCCGGCTCTGTGATGAGCCCGCG
>JAICIT010000303.1 GCA_025960445.1 Bradyrhizobium sp.
CCGCCGCGCGGCAAATATCGTGCACAATGGAACGATGATTACCATCACGCGTGGCATGTACTGCTGACCGGCGAGACGCAGGGCTATTACCGCGATTACGAGCGCTCGCCGCTTAAAGACATAGCGCGCGCGCTCGGCTCCGGCTTTGTCTATCAGGGCGAGGCATCGCCGTATCGGGATGGGCAGCCGCGCGGCGAGGCCAGCGGCGCGCTTGCTCCGACTGCCTTTGTCAACTTTCTGGAAAATCACGACCAGATCGGCAATCGCGCTCTCGGCGACCGAATTGAAAGTAACGCAGCGCACGAGGCGATTGAGGCTGCGCTGGCGATCCTGCTGCTCGCTCCGGGGATTCCAATGCTGTTCATGGGAGAGGAATGGGGCTCCACGGCGCCATTCCCGTTCTTCTGCGGATTCCAGGGCGAACTCGCGGAGGCCGTACGCAACGGACGGCGTAAGGAATATGCCTGGGCTTACGCGAAATATGGTGATGATGTCCCCGACCCACTGGCTGTTTCGACGTTTCAATCGGCGGTTCTGGATTGGAAATCGACCGAGGAAGCGCCGGGCAAACAGCGGCTGGCGCTGGTGCGCCAATTGCTGGCAATACGCCAACGCGAAATCATTCCTCGCCTTGCGGGTGCGGAATTTGGCAAAGCACATGCTACCGAGAATGGCTTGCTGAAAGCTCAGTGGCGAATGGGCGATGGCGCAAACTTACTGCTACATGCCAATCTCTCGAGCGCTGAGGCCGTACGGGAGCCCTGCGATACGCGCGGCACCAAAATCTGGGGCAACGACACCGGCAAAATGATGCCGCCATGGTCGGTGGTTTGGCGTGTTGGAGCGCTCTGATGCCGGCCATTCCGCTCGCAACTTATCGCCTGCAGCTGACGGCGGATTTTGGCTTCGACGCTGCTGCGGCAATTGTACCCTATTTGAAGTCCCTCGGCATCACGCATCTCTATGCCTCTCCTTTCATGAAGGCGCGCCACGGCTCGACTCATGGCTACGATATTGTGGATCACACTCATCTCAATCCGGAACTCGGTGGTGAAGAGGGCTTTGAGCGTTTGAGCGAAGCGCTAAAGGCGCACGACCTCGGTCTCATTCTCGATTTCGTTCCGAACCATGTCGGTGTGCATTTCGCCGACAACCCCTGGTGGCTTGACGTGCTGGAATGGGGTCCAGCGTCCCCGCACGCGGTCTCGTTCGATATCGATTGGGACATCCTGCCTTTTCGGTCGCGTCCTGGCGTGCTGCTGCCGATCCTTGGCTCTTCCTATGGTCAGTCCCTCGAAAAAGGCGATATCAAACTTCGATACGATCCGGATCACGGCAGTCTCTCGGCTTGGTATTTCGAGCACCGCCTGCCAATTGCGCCCGAGCGCTACGGCGAAATTCTGCGTCACGCGGTCAAGGAAGCAGCCGCCGAAGACGGCACCGCGGGGAAACGCATTATCGAACTGGCGTCGCGCTACGAGGGCTTGCGTCATCCCAATCGGAAGGAGGCACCGAGCTTCAAGGCGGAGCTGAAGAGCATCGCTGGCAGTACCGAGATCATTGCAGGGGGGCTCGACGCCTATCGGGCGGGGGCGGATCGCCCGGCGCAGACTCTGGCGCTGCATCATCTCTTGGAGCGCCAGCACTACAGGTTGGCGCACTGGCGACTGGCATCGAGCGACATCAACTACCGAAGGTTTTTTGACGTCAACTCGTTGGCGGGATTACGCGTCGAAGATCCCGGCACCTTCGAAGCCATCCATCGGATGGTGCGAAAGCTGATCGCGGAAGACAAGCTGCAAGGATTGCGGCTCGATCACATCGACGGTCTGCGCGACCCCGCACAATATTTTCAGCGGTTGCGGCGATCGTTGCTAAAGGCGCAGGGAGCGGAAGCGAAGCCATTTTACATCGTGGTCGAAAAAATTCTCGGCCCGCACGAAAAGCTGCCGCCATTTTCGGGGGTTCACGGCACCACCGGATATGAGTGGCTGAACGCCATCACCCAGGTATTGATCGACGGCAAGGGTCTGGAGCCGCTCGACCAGGCATGGCGACAGATCAGCAATTCACCACCGAGCGTCGCGCCTGTTCTGAAGGAGGCCAAACGGCGTGTGCTGCAGACGTTGCTGACCAGTGAGTTCACGGTTTTGACGCGGCTGCTTGCGCGTATCGCGGGAGGACACTATTCCACCCGGGACTATTCGGCCGACAGCCTGCGCCAGGCGCTCGAACTCTACATCCTGCATTTTCCAGTGTACCGCACCTATCTGGTCCCGTCCGGGCCGACAGCGCGCGATCGTGGGTTGATTTCGGAGACCATCGAAAAGGCGCGCTCGGACTGGTTCGCAGCCGACGAGGGCATTTTCGAATTTTTGCGCGACACTCTTACCATGGACCTGATCAGACCGGGCCGAGCGACGCACAGTGCGCCGCGGGTCCGCCGCTTCGCCTTGAAGCTGCAGCAGTTCACCGGTCCAGTGATGGCGAAGTCGCTGGAGGATACGGCATTCTATCGCTACCACCGCCTGCTTGCGCTCAATGAGGTCGGCGGCGAGCCCTCAGCCGGCGCGCTCTCGATCGAAGACTTTCACAACGCCATGATCAGCCGCGCAAGGGAATGGCCGCATGGCATGACAACGACATCGACACACGATACCAAGCGCGGAGAGGATGCACGGGCCCGCCTGATTGCACTCACTGAAATACCCGGCGAGTGGACCAGTGCTGTGGCGCGATGGAAAGTTCTCAATGCGCCACATCTTGTCGCCGAGGGCGAAATGCGTGCGCCATCGGCGGCGTTCGAATACATGCTGTACCAGGCGCTGCTTGGCGCATGGCCGTTAGGCCGACGCGATGATTCCTTTAGGGAAAGGATACAAGCCTATGCATTAAAGGCGGCACGCGAAGGCAAGCAGGAGACCAGCTGGCTCAACCCCCACGAAGCCTACGAGGCAGGATTGCGAACCTTTATCGACAGGATCCTGGACTCCGATGCCTCGGCGGAATTCGTCGAAACCATGGAGCGCCTGGCGCAGCGCGTGGCTCTGTTGGGAGCGCTGAATTCGCTGAGCCAGGTCACGTTGAAGGCCACCATGCCTGGCGTGCCGGATTTCTATCAGGGAACGGAATTCTGGGATCTCTCGCTCGTCGATCCCGACAATCGCCGGCCGGTCAATTTTTCCGAACGGGCGAAGCTTCTGACCTCCCTTGAAGCGCCGGACTGGGGCCATCTCGCGCAGGGCTGGCACAACGGCCATATCAAGCTGGCGTGGACCAGACATCTCCTGAAGCTGCGCGCCGAACTCGCCCACCTGTTTACCAATGGCGACTACGAGCCGCTGCAAGTTGGCGGCACCCACCAGGATCACATCCTCGCGTTTGCACGCCGCCGCAGCCGCGATGCCGCTATCGTGGCGGTCGCGAAATCGTTCGCGGTTTTCTCTCAGGGCGGACGCGCCTGGCCTCAGGCCGAAGCCTATGACGCCGCGCTCAATGTGAGCGGCTATTCCGTGGAAGGTTTTGCCGACGCCGACGCGACCCAATTGCGGGTCTCGGATCTGTTCACGCACGTCCCGGCGGCGGTGCTAAAGGCCAAAGTAGTGGGTGCGTCGAAGCCGGTGAAAAGACTCGTTTCGGCTTGAGCTATAAATCGCACCCGCCGCGCATCAGCGCTTCGTCAAAAGTAGATTCCCACGCTGACTGATTACGGTTTTCGCTGCTTCCGCGAAGCGTTGCAGCAGCCATGGCAAGGTGACTTCAAGCCGGACGTGATCATCCTCGACATCGATATGGCCGGACGCCGCCTGCCCTATCGCGCGCACGCGAAAGATCATGCGATCATTGTCCCATCTCTCCTCGTCGACTTTCAAAACCGGAAAGCTCGACGCGGCGCGAGTCAATCCACCCCGCAGGCGACGGATGGCCTCCTCGCGGCCCAGCTGATGAGGAATCGAAACGATCAGAGGTGCGGACATTTTTGCCTCCTGATAGCGTAAGTCCATGTAATGCTGAATCTTCTCGGCAAAAGAGGCGGTCCCACGTTCATGGAACCGAACGGGGTTCCCGATCGTTTGTTCCTCGAGGGCAGAGCAACACAAGCGCTGCCGGGCTGGAGGAGATACTGCATGTCTATTGGAACGATTATCCTGATCATTCTTGTGATTGCCCTGATCGGCGGCTTCAGCGGCGTCGGAGGCGGACCGTTTTATGGCACCGGATATTACGGCGGTGGCGGCCTCGGGCTGGTCATCGTCATTCTGCTGATCCTGCTGCTCCTGGGAAGGCTGTAAGCTCAGGACGAAACGAAACTATTGCGTCATCCGCGCCTCGGCATCGAGCCTGGCGGGTCGACAGCGCGCCTTGCGCCGCAACGCGGGCGTTCAACTACGTCCGCCCGCTAGGCACAATGCGAGTGCTTGCTGACCCAGATGCTGGTTATGCGGCGCCGCGTGATTTAACCGCCAGCTTGCGCATCGCTGCTTTGATCGATGCTGCGGCGTCATCGTAGCCCGCCCATGCCTTGGTCTTGGCGAGCAGGGCCGGCACCGTGCG
>JAICIT010000304.1 GCA_025960445.1 Bradyrhizobium sp.
GAGGTCATGTTGCGGGTGCGCGATGCCTCAAGCTGGCGTGGCAGCAGCGGCGTGCGTTACGCCTCGCTCGCCAATGCAGCCGCCGACGCCGGCGGCGCGCAGTCCGAGCTCAAGCTGGCCTACGCTACCGAAGGTATTCCGCCCGATCCATACGCCGGTTTCGAGACCCGCGTGGTGCCGGAAAACGTCACGCTGCTTCCCAAGACAAAGGATCAGGTCACCGGCGGCAATCCTTCGGAACGCGTGCATTTCGTCAAGAAGGGCGACAGCGTCACAACGATCCTGCGTGATCAGGGCGCTTCGGCCGAAGAGGCGAGAGCGATTGCCGCGACGCTCGGCGCCCACGGCCGCGATGGCGGATTGAAAGAAGGGCAGAAGCTGCGGATCCTGATGGCCCCCGCGGGTCCGGGCCAAAGGCTGCAGCCGTACCGCGTCATTGTCGCCAACGACTCCACCATAGAAGCAGTCGCCGCGCTGTCCGATCTCGGCAAATACGTCGCCGTCGACGTTCAGAGCATGAACACCGCCAGCGAGACCGCTGAGAACTCAGATGATGACGACGATGACGGCAGCGGCGTCCGGCTCTATCAGAGCATCTATGAGACGGCGCTGCGCAACAAGGTGCCGCCAAGCGTGATCGAGGACATGGTCCGGATCTACTCCTACGACGTCGATTTTCAACGCAAGGTGCAGCCCGGCGATTCCTTCGATGTTTTCTACGCGGGCGAAGACGACGGCTCCAGCACCGAGAGAAACGATGTGCTGTTCGCCTCGCTGACCGTCGGCGGCGAAACCAAGAAATATTATCGCTTCCAGACTCCCGATGATGCCGTGGTCGACTACTACGATGAGACCGGCAAGAGCGCGAAGAAATTCCTGGTCCGCAAACCGGTCAACAACGCGATCATGCGCTCTGGTTTCGGTGGCCGCCGTCATCCCATCCTTGGCTACGTCAAGATGCACACCGGCGTTGACTGGGCCACGCCGTACGGGACGCCAATCTTTGCTTCGGGCAATGGCGTCGTCGAGAAGGCTGGTTGGGAAGGCGGTTACGGAAAATATGTTCGGCTGAAACACAACAACGGATACGAGACGGCGTACGGCCACATGTCGGCGTTCGCCAAGGGACTGGAAGTCGGCAAGCGCGTGCGGCAAGGCCAGGTGATCGGTTTCGTCGGCTCGACCGGCGTCTCGACCGGCGCACACGTGCATTATGAAATCCTGGTCAACGGCCGCTTCGTCGATCCGATGCGCATCAAGCTGCCGCGCGGGCGCTCGCTCGACGGACCTCTGCTGGCGAGCTTCGAAAAAGAACGCGATCGCCTCGACACCATGATGACCAACCGCGGCACTGCGGCGCGGGTCTCAGACGCGACGGGGACCGCCACCCCGCGGCAGATCAGCAATCGCTGAAGCATCGGTGTCGGCCCGTCCGGCACGATTTACTTCTCGTCGGATATCGAGAACGCGATCTACAAGATCGCAAAGAAGTAGCCCCGCAAAGAAGTAGAAACCGTGAAGCCCCGGATATCGGTCCGGGGCTTCGTTGGTCGGAGGCTTCGTTGGTTCAGCGCCTCTCCGATTCAGTTCAGCTTCCGTTTCGGTATCGGCGCTTCGAACTGCGCGATCTCGGCAGTTTGCGGCGCCTTGCCGTTGAAGGTGAGGACGTTGCCCTCAGTTGAGATCACAACGCGATCGCCGTCCTTGACGTCGCCAGCGAGAAGCATCTCCGCCAACGGATCCTGCAGATTGCGCTGGATCACCCGTTTCAGCGGTCGCGCGCCATAGGCGGGATCCCAGCCCTTGGCGGCCAGCCAATCCCGCGCCGCCGCATCCAGCACCAGGCTGATCTTGCGATCTTCCAACAGCTTCTGCAGCCGGCCGAACTGGATTTCGACGATCCGGCCCATCTCGGTCTTCTGCAGGCGATGGAACAGGATGATTTCGTCAACGCGATTGAGGAATTCAGGACGGAAGTGCGCGCGCACCGTGCCCATCACCTCCTCGCGAACCGCCGAGGTGTCCTCGCCTTCCGGCTGATTGACCAGGAATTCGGAGCCGAGATTCGAGGTCATGATGATCAGCGTATTGCGGAAGTCGACGGTGCGGCCCTGCCCATCGGTCAATCGGCCGTCATCGAGCACCTGCAACAGCACGTTGAAGACATCGGGGTGCGCCTTCTCGATCTCATCGAATAGCACCACCTGATACGGCCGACGCCGCACCGCTTCGGTAAGCGCCCCGCCCTCATCATAGCCGACATAGCCCGGAGGCGCGCCGATCAGCCGCGACACCGAATGCTTCTCCATGTACTCCGACATGTCGAGCCGAACCATCGCGGTCTCGTCATCGAACAGATATTCGGCCAGCGCCTTGGTGAGTTCGGTCTTGCCAACGCCGGTCGGGCCCAGGAACATGAACGAGCCCATCGGCCGGTTGGGGTCCTGCAGCCCCGCGCGCGAACGGCGCACGGCGGTCGCCACCGCATGCACTGCTTCGGCCTGCCCGATCACGCGCTTGCCGAGGCTCTGCTCCATCCGCAGCAGCTTGTCCTTTTCGCCCTCGAGCATCTTGTCGACCGGCACGCCGGTCCAGCGCGAAACGACCTGCGCAATGTGATTGGCGGTGACTGCCTCTTCCATCATCTCGCCGGTGCCATCCTTGGCCTCGATCTCCGCGAGCCTTTTTTCCAGTTCAGGTATCCGGCCATAGGCGAGCTCGCCGGCGCGCTGATATTCGCCGCGGCGTTGCGCGTTTGCGAGCTCAACCCTGAGGGCATCGAGTTCGCTCTTCAGCTTCTGCGCGTTCGACAGCTTGTTTTTTTCCGAGCTCCACCGCGAAGTCAGGTCGGCCGATTTCTTCTCCAGCTCGACAAGCTCCTTTTCGAGAGCTTCCAGGCGGCTCTTCGAACCGGGGTCGCTCTCCTTTTTCAGCGCCTCCTGCTCGATTTTGAGCCGGATGATTTCGCGGTCGAGCGTGTCCAGTTCTTCCGGCTTGGAATCAACCTGCATCTTGAGCCGGGCCGCGGCCTCATCCATGAGGTCGATTGCCTTGTCCGGCAGGAAACGGTCGGTGATGTAGCGGTTCGACAGTGTGGTCGCCGCCACCAACGCGGAATCGGTAATCCGAACGCCGTGATGCTGCTCGTATTTGTCCTTCAAGCCGCGAAGGATCGAGATGGTATCCTCCACGCTCGGTTCAGAAACAAAGATCGGCTGGAAGCGTCGCGCCAACGCGGCGTCTTTTTCGACGTGCTTGCGGTACTCGTCCAGCGTGGTCGCGCCGATGCAATGCAATTCGCCGCGCGCCAGCGCAGGCTTCAGCAGGTTGGACGCATCCATCGCCCCATCGGCCTTGCCCGCGCCGATCAGCGTGTGCATCTCGTCGATGAACAGGATGATGCTGCCCTCGGCGGAAATCACCTCCTGCAGCACGGCCTTCAGCCGTTCTTCGAACTCGCCACGGTACTTCGCACCCGCGATCAGCGCGCCCATGTCGAGCGACAACAGCCTTTTATCCTTCAGGCTTTCCGGCACGTCTCCGTTGAGAATCCTCAGCGCCAGGCCCTCGACAATGGCGGTCTTGCCGACCCCGGGTTCGCCGATCAACACGGGATTATTCTTGGTACGGCGGGACAGCACCTGGATGGTTCGGCGGATTTCCTCGTCCCGCCCGATCACCGGGTCGAGCTTGCCGTCGCGGGCCGCTTGCGTGAGGTCGCGCGCGTATTTCTTCAGTGCATCATAAGCATTCTCGGCGGTAGCGCTGTCGGCGGTCCGACCTTTGCGCAAGGCCTCGATCGCAGCGTTAAGATTTTGCGGGCTAACCCCGCCCTTGCGCAGGATGCCGCCGGCCTCGCTGTCCTTGTCCAGGGTCAAACCCAGCAACAGCCGCTCGACGGTGACGAAACTGTCGCCGGCCTTGTCGGCGGCCTTTTCGGCGGCATCGAAGGCGCGCGCCAGTTCGGGTGCGAGGTAAACCTGTCCGGCGCCGCTGCCGGAAACCTTCGGCACCTTCTTGAGCGCATCCTCAGTCGCTTTCAGGATTGCGCGGGATTTGCCGCCAGCGCGATCGATCAGGCCGCCGGCCATGCCTTCGCTGTCGTCCAGCAGCACTTTCAGCACATGCAGCGTCGAAAACTGCTGGTGGCCGTCACGCATCGCCAGCGACTGCGCGGACTGAATGAAGCCGCGAGCGCGTTCGGTGTATTTCTCAATGTTCATATTTCTTTCCCTCAGCCTGCCGCTCCGCCTCGAAAGCACGGACGCAACATCTTCATTGGGTTTCCGAGGACCGCATCGACAATTGTCAACCGGCCGCGGTGGCGTCGCCGGTTGTGCCGGCTTAAGCCAGATGTGGGAAGCTGGTTCCTCAAACGGAAGAGGTAATCCGGCAAATTCGTGCGCGGTGGCACCCGATCCAGAAATCTCGTAAACAAGCCGGATGTCGCGCATACCCTCTGCAAAAGTTGCTAGCTTGTTTCGCTATCCCGTCAAAGGACTCTCCCCGGAACCGCTGACGTCCGTCTCCCTTGAGCCCGGCCAGACCTTTCC
>JAICIT010000305.1 GCA_025960445.1 Bradyrhizobium sp.
GAAATAGAACCAGAAGATGACCAGGACCAAAGGCAGCGACCGCATCAGGTCGACATAAAGCCCGGCGATCCACCCGAGCAGCCTGAAGCCTGACAGCCGCATCAACGCGATCAGCGTCCCGAAAATCAGCGCCCCGACGACAGCCAGCGCCGTGAGAGTCAGCGTGAAGGTCATGCCGTCGAGAAATAGATATCCGAGCGAGCGGCGAATGACATCGAAATCGAAATTCGAAAACATCGGCGGCTCACTTCCCGCTAATGTAGCCGGGAACCGCCACCGCGCGCTCCAGGAAGCGCATCGCGATGACGACGACGATGTTGATCATGAGGTAAAGCATGGTCGCGGCGGTAAAGGCTTCGAACACCTGGAACGAGAATTCCTGCATCGCCCGCGCCTGACCGGTCAACTCGATCAGGCCGATGGTAATGGCGACGGACGTATTCTTGATGGTGCTGAGAAACTCGGAAGTGAGCGGCGGCACCATGATGCGAAATGCCATCGGCAGCAGCACGTAGCGATAGGTCTGCGCGCTGGTCAATCCAAGTGCGGTCGCGGCGAGTCTTTGTCCGCGCGGCAACGAATTGATGCCGGCGCGGGTTTGCTCAGCAACGCGCGCCGACATGAACAGGCCGACGCCGATCGCGGCCGTATAGAACGGCGCGTTGGGCATCTGCTTGAGCCAAAGCCCCATCCCGCGCGGCAACAGCTCCGGTAGAACGAAGAACCAGACAAACAATTGCACCAACAGCGGCATGTTGCGGAAGAACTCGACGTAAGCGAATCCGGTCCAGGACGCGATTTTCGACGGCAGCGTCCGCATCACGCCGATGACAGACCCGAATGCCAGCGCGATGATCCAGGCGCAAATAGCAGTCTCGATGGTCAGAACGAGCCCGGACAGCAGCATGTCGAGGTAGTTGCCGGTCCCGTTTGGGGCCGGCTCCCAGAAGATGTGCCAATTCCAGTGATAGTTCACAGAGCTTTCCGTGTGGCAGAGCTAGGCGATGGAGCGGCTCATGCAACCGCCCCATCTTAACACGACGACACCTCACATCGCCTTATAGGAGTCCGGATCAGGTGAATCGGACGGCTTGGCGAATTCGTGCTTCAACTCAGCACCGATTGGCGTGTTGAGGTTCAATCCCCTCGGTGGGATTTTCTGCATGAACCACTTGTCGTACAGCTTCTGGCCCTCACCGCTCGTATAAAGTGCAGCGGTCGCGGCATCGGCCAACTTCTTGAACGCGACGTCATCCTTGCGCAGCATGATTCCGTAGGGCTCGGGCTTCGAGAACGCGTCCGTGGAGATGACGTAGCTGTCCGGATCCTTTGACCCGGCAACGAAGCTGGCGAGCAGGATGTCATCGAGCACGGCCGCGACCGCGCGATCGGTCTCGACCATCAGGAAGGATTCGGCGTGCTCTTTGGCCGGAATAATGTTGATCCCGAGATTGCGGGCGGCATTGGCTTCCGTCAGCTGCTTGATATTGGTGGTGCCGGAGGTCGAAGCCACCGACTTGCCCTTGAGATCATCGATGGAATTCAGCTTGCTGGATTTCTTTGATACAAAGCGCGTCGCAGTCAGGAAGTGGGTATTGGTGAACCAGACTTGCTTCAGGCGGTCGGGGTTGTTGGTCGTCGATCCACATTCAAGGTCGATGGTGTCGTTGGCCAGCAAGGGAATGCGGGTCGATGATGTCACCGGATTCAATTCGACCTTGAGCTTGTCGAGCTTGAGCTCCTTCTGCACGGCCTCAACGATTTTGTAGCAGATGTCGATCGCAAACCCGATCGGCTTCTGATTGTCATCCAGATAGGAAAACGGAATCGACGAGTCGCGATAGCCGATGGTGATCGCGCCCGTTTCCTTGACCTTCTTCAGCGTCCCGGTCAGCTCTTCAGCATTCGCGTGCCCGGCAATTACAATTGCCGCGAGCGCCAGGCCAATGACAGGCAGACGTTTCATTCGTGTTCTCCTTTGGCGCCGGCGGGAGCGCTTGCGACATTGCGGCCGGAATCAGCTCCGGCCCCTAATAGAGTCCAACCCGATGCAATACCGGGCCGCGTGCGGCCCGGCACCGCTTGGCGGAAAATCTAGCTTGCATGATAGGAGTCGGGATCAGGCGAATCCGACGGCTTGGCGAACTCGTGCTTCAACTCCGGACCCATCGGCGTGTTGAGGTTCAAGCCCTTCGGCGGAATCTTCTGGGTGAACCATTTGTCGTAGAGTTTCTGGCCTTCCGGGCTTTTGTAAAGCGCGGCCGTCGCGGCATCGACGACCTTCTTGAAAGCCACGTCATCCTTGCGCAGCATGATCCCATAGGGTTCGGGTTTGGAGAACGCGTCCTTGGAAATTACGTAGGCGCCCGGTTCCTTCGATCCCGCAACGAGGCTGGCGAGCAGGATGTCGTCCATCACGAATGCCACCGCGCGATCGGTCTCAACCATCAGGAACGCCTCGGCGTGATCCTTGGCCGGGATGATGTTGACGCCGAGGTTGCGCGCGGCATTGGCTTCAGTCAATTGCTTGATATTGGTCGTACCCGAGGTTGATACGACGGACTTGCCCTTGAGATCGTCGATTGAATTGATCTTGCTGGCCTTCTTGGAGACAAAGCGGCTTGCGGTCAGAAAATGGGTATTGGTGAACCAGACCTGCTTCTGGCGCTCGGCATTGTTAGTGGTAGAGCCGCATTCGAGATCGACGGTGCCATTGGCCATCAAGGGAATCCGGGTCGCCGACGTGACCGGATTGAGTTTGATTTCAAGCTTGTCGAGCTTGAGCTCCTTCTTCACGGCATCGACGATCTTGTAGCAGATGTCCATGGCAAACCCGATCGGCTTCTGGTTATCGTCCAGGTACGAAAAAGGAATCGACGAGTCGCGAAAACCAAGCGTGATCGCACCGGTTTCCTTGATGTTCTTCAGCGTTCCCGTGAGCTCCTCGGCATTGGCCTGGCCCGCGTAAAACGCCGCGGCGACCGCAAAGCCAATGATGCGCAGATGTTTCATTTTCCCTCTCCCGGTGTAGTTGACTGCGACAATGCTGGCATAAATCGAGCCCGAATAGAATGTAAGTTTCCGCCCTGCGGCGATAATGTCGCGCCTGTCCATTCGTTGTGTTCGCACCGCGCGGCTATAACGGAGCCGGCATCTCACCTAAATCCCAGAACAAGCCTGCCATAATGCCAAGCGCCTCCTCGGCGACCGACAGCAGAATGTGTTCGTCGGGCGCGTGCTGGCAGCAGCCGGGATAAGAGTGCGGCACCCAGATAGTCGGCAAACCCAAGCCTTCCGAAAACACGTCGTTGGGAAGCGAGCCGCCGAAATTGGGCAACACCGAGGGCGCTTTTCCAGTGGTCCGATGGATCGACCGCGCCGCCCAATCGATCCAGGGACTGTCGAAGTCGGTTCGCGAGGCGGCAAAGCTTTGCGTCGCGCTCACCTCGACCATCGGAAACCCGCTGGCCCGCAACCGCGCCCTGATCGCATCGACAGCCCTTTCAAATTTAGTGCCGACAACAAAGCGGAGCTGCAGCACGGCTCGCGCCTGCCCTGGAATCGCGTTGGCCGGTTTTTCGATATCGCCCGACGATATCGCCAGCACTTCGAGCGTATTCCAGGCATAAAGCCGCTCGGGCGCCGAGAGACCCTCCTCACCCCAATCTTCCGAAAGGGCGGGTTCATCGGGCATCGGCTCGATCTTCACATCGGCAAGCGCCGAACGGATCTGGTTTGAAAGACGCGGCGGCTTCAATTCATCCAGCAAGATACGGCCTTGCGCGTCGACCAGCGTGGCGATGGCGTTCGCCAGGATGGTCGCGGGATTGGCGAGGACGCCGCCCCAATTGCCGGAATGGTGCGACCCCTCGCGCAAATTGACGTCGAGGTGAATTCGAATCCCGCCACGACAACCGAGGAAGATGGTGGGCTGATCGGCAGCAAGGCGAGGACCGTCGGATGCCAGGAACAGATCGGCCTTGAGATCATCGCGCAGCGACTCGCAGACCTCGCGCAAATCCGGGGACCCGATCTCTTCGCCGGTTTCGATAATGAACTTGGCGTTGAAGCCGAGCCGCCCACCTCGTGCCTCGCGCACCGCGCGGAGCGCGGCTAAATTGATACTGTGCTGTCCTTTATTGTCAGCGGTACCACGCCCATACACGCGATTGCCTGATGTCGTGGTCTGCCAGGGATCGAGACCGTCACGCCACTGTCCGATCATGCCGTCGACAACGTCGCCATGTCCGTACATCATGACGGTCGGCCTGGTCGCGTCTTCACGATAGTCGGCGAGCAAATAAGGATGGTCGCCTTTCGGCGATTCAATCAACCTGGTCGAGAAGCCAAGCTGCGAAAATGCAGGCTGCAGCTCGGCCTCAAGATAGGCGCGCAGGCAATCGCGCCGCTCCGGGTTCTGGCTTTCCGTCGGATACGCCACCCTGCGGTCGAGTTCCCTCAGAAATTCGCCGGATTGAAGATATCCGTGCGCCAGCGCGACAGCGTCAGCTCTGGTCATGTCGTTCTTTCAACGTCGTGAATTTCTCTGA
>JAICIT010000306.1 GCA_025960445.1 Bradyrhizobium sp.
ATCGCCGATACCATGGGCGAACTCGGATTGTTCTACCGGCTCGCGCCGATCGTTTTCATGGGCGGATCGCTGATCGAACATGGCGGGCAGAATCCGATCGAAGCGGTCAAGCTTGGCGCTTCGATTGTCCATGGTCCGCACGTCTTCAACTTCAGCGATATCTACGATGCGCTGGACCATGCCGGCGGCGCCAGAAGAGCCGAAACACCGGAGGCGCTGGTGAAACAACTGGGGCAGCTACTGGCGGACACCGCGGCACGGGAGGCGTCGGTGGCCGCCGCGACGCAGGTGGTCGGAGAACTCGGCGGCGCGCTCGACCGGACGCTGACCGCACTGGAGCCGTACTTGTTGCAGGTGCAGCTCGAAATGGGAGCGGCGAATGCGTGAGCCGGAATTCTGGTACCGGCCACCGTCTCTGACATCATTATTGCTGAGCCCGCTTGGCATGCTCTACGGCATGATCACTGGTCGCCGAATGCTTCGCGCGGGCTTTGATGCCGGCATTCCCGTGTTCTGTATTGGCAACTATCACCTCGGCGGCGCCGGCAAGACCTCGTTGGTGCTGGCGCTGACCAAGCTGCTGCGCGATCTCGGCGAGACGCCGATCGTACTCAGCCGTGGGTATGGTGGAAAATTGCGCGGCCCCATCCTCGTTGATCCCGTGGTCCATGAAGCGGTCGATGTCGGCGACGAGCCGCTCATGCTGGCCGGAACCGTTCCGGTGGTCGTCGCGCGCGATCGCGTCGATGGCGTGGCTTTGGCCCGGGCACGGAACGCCAGCGCGATTCTGATGGATGATGGTTTCCAGAACCCCGCAATTGCGAAGGATGCCTCGCTGATCGTGATCGATGCCAAGCGTGGCCTCGGCAATGGCAAGGTGTTCCCCGCCGGGCCCTTGCGAGCGGCGCTACGGCCGCAACTTGCCCGAACCGACGCACTCATCGTGATCGGCGACGGTTCTGCCGCGATCGCTGTTGCGGATGCCGTGACAGTGCATGGCACGCCGGTGCTATCGGCGCAAATCAGACCGCATGAGGCGGCTTTGGCAGCGCTCCGTGGCAAGCGGGTGCTGGCTTTCGCCGGCATCGGCGATCCCGCACGATTTTTCAGGACGGTTCGCAATTTCGGGATCGAGCTCGTGAGGGAGCGAGCTTTTCCGGATCACTATCCATTTTCGAACGATGACATTGCGGGATTGATCGCGGACGCAAAGCGCGACTTGCTGACATTGGTAACAACCGAAAAGGATATGGTGCGGCTTCGGAACGTCGAGGCGGCGAAGCAGATCGTGCCGTTTGCTATTACGCTCGAGTTCGAAGAACCCTTGCGATTGCGCGCCTTCGTCGCGGATCGATTGTTTAAGGCGCGTGCGAAAAAATTTCGCGGCAGCAGCTAAGCCTGGTTTTTTAAGGCGGCCGGGAAATGCCGCTGCAGTACCGCGTTCGGGAGCGCGTAAGCTTCCTGCAGATCGACGCTCCAGTATTTGAGCTCGTCCAGAGGTATTCGGACATCGGTCACGGCACAGCGCACATAGGTCCCGGGCGAAATCACGCGGAAGTCGCCGTCGAGATATTGCACCTGTGCCTCGCCATGCCCCGAGGAGCCGAATTTATTCAGCACGAATGACTTCTCCGATACTCCGTTCTTCATGGCCGCTGAGCAGCCACTTCATAACGCGCTGTATCATAAATAGGTCATGCTGTCCGCCCGTCAAACCCACCTATTTGTGATGAAATTTGCGACGTGCCCATGCTAGCGTCCGCGAGCAATGAAACGCGGTTATCAGGCGCCATGACGATCCGGCAATTTCGATGCGACTTTTATCAGCAATCACATTTCTGACGCTGTTCGGTTGCGCGGCCCAAGCATCTCCGGCACTCGCCCCGCATGAGGTCGATATACCCTCCGAGAGCGGCGTATTGCATGCACAGCTTTACAGGCCAGGCGGTGACGGTCCGTTTCCGGTGGTGATCGCGCTGCACGGCTGCGGCGGGCTAGGCGGCCATTCCGAACCAGTTCAACCGCGCTACAGGGAATGGGCCGAGCAACTACTGAGGGACGGCAAGGCGGTGCTGCTGCCGGATTCCTATGGTTCGCGTGAACTCGGCCCGCAATGCCGTGTCAAGGAGCACAAGATTCACGCTCGCCGAGAACGGGTCGCCGACATCATGGCTTCCAGACAATGGCTGTTGCAGCAACCATGGGCGGCCCGCGACCACATTAGCCTTTTGGGATGGGCCAACGGTGCCAGCGCGCTTTTATGGGCGGTGCGACCGCAGCTTCCCTCGCGCGGTATCCAGCCCGACTTTCGTTCTGCGGTCGCGTTCTATCCGGACTGCCGCATTTCGTCCGGGCTCGGATGGAGCGCACGAATTCCAACGCTGCTTCTGATCGGGGCCAAGGACGACGTCAGTTCGCCGCCTGCGTGCCGTCAGATGGTCGATGGCGCACGCGGCCGTAGCGCGTTGACGCGGATTATCGTCTATCCCGGCGCCTACCATGACTTTGACCGGGCGAACTTTCCGCTACATGCGATTGTGGGCGCGTCGGATAGTACCGTGCCGGAACGAGGCCATCTCGGTACCGATGCGGAAGCGCGCGCCGATTCGCAAAAGCGCGTCACAGAATGGCTGGCGCGGTGAACGCATTCTCCGCTGCTAGAACAGGCTTCCCTGGCCAGCCGGTTTGACGGCGCGCTTCGGAACGGCCGCCTTTGGCTCGCTCGAAACAACCTTCGTGGCACCTTTTGCCGGCGGCCGGTTCGCATCCGAGGTCGCCGCGACGCGCCCGTCCGAAAACTCAAGGTCCAGCCGTGAGCTCGGTCCGACGCCGGCAGCAGTGTGGATGGCGTGACCCCGCTCGTCCCGCACCAGCGCAAAACCGCGGGCGAGCACGGCGCGGTAGGAAAGTGCGCCCAGTAGCTGGCCGTTATTTGCGACCCGCGCCTGAAGGCGCTGCGTTGCCGTCAACAATGCGCGCCGTGCGCGCTCGGCGAGGCGCATCACCCGTTCGCGGTCGCGCGCGATGTTCTGACGCTGCGCCTGCGCATTGGAGAGCTTTGAGGCCTTCAGCCTGATCGAAAGTCCGGCAAAACGATCCCAGCGCTTTGCCAACAGCGCTCGACCCGAATGCGTCATGCGTTCGCCGGCTACAATCAATCGGTGCCGGGCCTGGGTGAGCTGTCCCCGCAATACCCGCACCGTCAATCGTGCGCTGGCTGCTGCAAAACGGCGGAAATGCGCGTGGGTGTTCGCTTTTAGCGCCCGGGGCAGGGAAGCGGTGACGCTGTCCAGCCGCTGCCGGGGAATGGCCAGCAATTCGCCCGCGGCAGGCAACGCGCGGGCGGCGGCGCGCAACTCGTTGCGGCGGGCTTCGTGGGCTCGTTGCCAGCACAGCAGCCTCCGCCGCGCCAATCCATCCACCTCGATGAAAAGTTCGCTTCGCACCGGAACTGCCATTTCGGCGGCGGCTGTCGGCGTAGGCGCGCGCTTATCGGCCGCAAAATCGATCAGCGTAATATCGGTCTCGTGGCCGACCGCCGAAATCAGCGGGATCATGCTCTCGGCCGCGGCCCGCACCACAATCTCTTCGTTAAAGGACCAGAGGTCCTCCAGAGAGCCGCCGCCGCGCGCGACGATCAGAAGGTCAGGTCGCGGAACTCTGCCGACTTGCGGAAGCGCATTGAAGCCCCGGATCGCGGAGGCGATCTGTTCGGCCGAGCCTTCGCCCTGCACCCGAACCGGCCACACCAGCACGCGGCGCGGAAAGCGGTCTTGCAGGCGGTGCAGGATGTCGCGGATGACGGCGCCAGTCGGCGAGGTGACCACACCGATCACTTCCGGCAGCCACGGCAAAAGCTGCTTACGTGCTTCATCGAATAATCCCTCCGCACCAAGCTTGCGCTTGCGCTCCTCCATCAACGCCATCAGCGCGCCGATACCGGCAGGTTCGATGGCTTCGATGACGATCTGATATTTTGAGGATCCGGGATACGTGGTCAGCTTGCCGGTGGCGATGACCTCAAGCCCTTCCTGCGGCTTGAAACGCATCCTTGCGTGAGCGGTCTTCCAGATCACCGCCTCGATCTTCGCGGTCTCGTCCTTGAGCGCAAAATAGCAATGACCTGAGGAATGCGGACCGCGAAAGCCGGAGATTTCACCACGCACGCGGACATGACCGTAGGCGTCCTCCACCGTCCGCTTTAGTGCGGACGACAGCTCGGACACCGTGAATGCCGGCGCATTTTTCAAAGCTTCAATGGCGGTCATCTGGCCCAATCGATTCGAGCTTTTTAACTGTTCGCGCAAGGTAGGAATTTCAGGCTCCACCGCAAATCAGCATTTGCAACCCAATAACTCTATGGTACAGAGTACTCTGTTTTTCTAAAGTTCTGGAGCATTTTCATGCGGGCAAAACTCATTTCAGCACTCCTCAAGGTCGCTATCGGATGCCTTGCGGTTCTCGGGCTGGCCGGTCTGGTGCTTGCCGGAATGGTTGCCTGGGCACCGCGGCAGCCTCAGGAATTGACGTCCATCTCGGCCGCCCGC
>JAICIT010000307.1 GCA_025960445.1 Bradyrhizobium sp.
CGGTTTCATGAGGATTAGGTCCGCGATGCCAACACCGCATTCTCGAGCCTTGGCACCACAACGAGACGCTTGATCTCGCCGTCCTTGAACGCTCTCAAGAACCTTTCATAATCCTTGATCGATACGCAGCCGTTCGAATCGCCATTGGGGCCGAGCATGTAACTGTGCGCGAGCAATCCAGAACGTCCGAGCGTGGCGTTCGCGTCCACCGGGATCATCCTGATAGCTTCGATGCCGTGAAAGAGGCGCTCGCGCAGTTTCAGGTCATAGATGGCCGGCGGTGTCGCCCCCACCATTCGCTCGCTCACATGGTTAGGATCGTCCATCAGGCGCCCGAAGCCTGAATGCGCTTCCAGCTTTGAGCCGTTTGGAAGGTAAACGGCCCGAGCCGAGATGTCGTAAACGGCTGTGAGATTATCGTAACCGAGAGAGCTAAGATCCGGCCGGCTGCCAACCAGCCCCCCATCGGGAGCAAGCGAGGCAAGGGTGATGCGGGCTGGAAACAGATCTGAAAGCTTTTGCAACAGCGTGCGATTATCGACTTGAGCGGCGGGAGAGCTGGCGGCGAGTTCGAGATTAGCCTCGGTCGGCCGAGACCTCGGGAGGGGAACGGAAGCAACGTTTGGGTTCGCAGATTGGTCCAGAGCAGGCGGCTGCCAAACCAGAGCTTGCAGCTTCCGGGCGAGCAGGCCCTTTGCTTCCTGAACCTTGCGCTCGAATTCGGGAGGAAGAGATTCAACGAAGCGTTCGGGCGACGATCCGAGCAAAACCGAACGTGAACTTGAACCCGGGAAGAACCGCTGATCGAATGGCAATGGATCCGCGGGCTTCGAGAATGCGGGTGGAGAGAACCAGGCTGCCGGATCGAGATGCGCAATTAACGCCGCCGAGCCGAATGCCAGCGCGAGGGCGGCAACGATCGGCGTGGTCTTGTCAGACCAAGAATTGCTCGAAGCTGACGGAGGCGCGTCAGCGGTCGTAGCAAGTAAAGCCATCAAGTCCCCCGTCGACCCCATCGACATCGGCATTATGGAAGCCCAAGTGAGGCATAATCTAGGCGGCTGAACGAGCCACCCGGACATCGCTATCCACAAGAGCGAGCATAAAGCGGACCCAGAGAGTCGGGAACCGACCAGAAAACATGAACTAGAAGAAGTCTTGTCGCATTTGAGCTACTTTTGGTTGCACACGTTCTCACCTCGTGCCGTCCACATCCCGCCCTTCCAAGACTCTGCCATTTCAAAAGAAAGTCACGCCGATCCGCGCCTCTTTGCGCCAAACGACACGACAGCGCTGCTTGCCGATCTGTGAGTCAATGAGAAGATCAAAGGAATCGGGGACGGCAAGCTGACTGTCGACCTCGAGGTTTGCGCCGCCGACCGAGACGTCATGGACGGCGCAGTCGATTTTTGCACCCTGGAACGAGATTGTTCCGGCCTTCAGGACTGGATGACGCTCGTTTCTTCGATTGTTCATCAGCGCGATTCTCGCTCGTAAGCAACTAAGCCGTGCGTGCAAGGGGCGAACATGCCTGCGAACTCGAAAACGCTCTGTAAATCCCGAACTTGCAATTGAGCTAAAGGTTGAAAGCTTTCCGGCAAGGAGCAGTCGTAACGGATTTAATCGGCGCCATCAGTTCGGTCCCTTGCCCATGACCCGATCAAATGCGTTCGCCATTTCACTCGTTGACGCCGCGAGGCCGGTGAATAATTGGAATGCGTCGGCGGCCTGATAGATCGCGAGTTCACGTCCTGTCATGACGCGCGCGCCCGTTCTCTTTGCAGCTCGCAATAGCGGCGTCCAAACGGGGAAGTAAACGGCATCGGTAACCCATAGTCCGCGATGCAACAGCCCCTCCGGAACCGGAGTATCCCGATTGGGAAGCATTCCTACCGGCGTTGCGTTTACCAGGCCAACTACTCCCTCAACTGCATCGTCGACCCTATCGGCGACCACAGCTCGACAGTGCCCCTTCAGGATCAAAGCAAGGTGATCAGCCTTCGCCCGGTCAGCATCGAATATGCGCAACTTCGATACGCCAAGACGCACCAATGCGAACGCAATCGCCTTGCCGACGCCGCCTGCCCCGATCACGGCGACACTGCCTTGCGGTGATTCTGCGATCATGCCAGCCGCAGCTCGCGCAAAGCCAGTTGTGTCCGTGTTGTAACCGATCAGTCGGTCGTCCCTTACTACCACCGTATTGACCGCTCCGATTGCTGCAGCGTCCGGCGACAATTCGTCCAGCAGACCAACCACGGCTTCCTTGTACGGGTAGGTGACGTTCACACCGGCAAAGCCGAGACGACGCATACCGTCTAACAAAACGCGCAGTTCTTCGCGGCCGGCACCTGCTATCTCAGTAAGCTGGTAGTGACAGCGGACACCGAGCTCATCGGCGGCCTGTTCGTGCATGGCCGGAGCGGCGGAGTGCGCAATTGGCGCGCCTATCAATCCGGTGAGAAAGGCCCTGCGGGTCAACGATTCAGCCTTTTGTCGTCTCGGAAACTGCGATTTGGCGTCACGCCTGTTTTCTCTGAAGCGGCGTGAGCTCGAGCGCCGCCAAAGCGGCAACCGAAAACAATGGCACTAGTCGAGATTTGCGATTCGAGCGTCGAGAGCGAAGATGCCTTGGTAAACCTCATGATCGTTGGCGCCCTGAATTACCTCAGGGGCAATCTCGGCCATTTTGCCTAGCGCACCACGAAGAGAAATCTCGTCAAGCGCTTCTATGATAAATAGCCCAGCAAAGAGCCCTTCTTGCTGCCGCATTCCCTTTTCGACGGTCGGCACCGTTGTCCGCGCCAGGTCGGTCGCACCAATCTGCACGGCGGCAATTCCGTCCAATGAGACAACAGCATCGGCCAGCCGTTTCGGTTGTTCCGGAAGGTGCTCGATACGCAGCGCGGCAATTGTGGATCCCTCTCCGCGACCCGCTCGGGCTACAATGATCCCGCCGCCTCGAATGAAGTTACCGAGCTGGGGCATGATGCGCTGTGACCACGGTGTCGGCGCATTAAGACGCGCCAAGTAGGCAGGTCCGTCGAGCACCTCGGGGGTTTCCAGCTCGTAGAGAATAAAGAAACGATCAAGATCGGGACGGTCAGCGCGGAACACGCGGGAGGCGATGAATCCCTTGGTGGTCACGCGTTCAGTCGTGTGCTCGCGCGTCAGCCAGTGCCGATAGTCGGTCAAAGCCTTTCGCTCGATGTCGCTCCAGATGGCGAGAAAGCCGGAGCCGCGCATCTCGATCTCCTCTCAAATCGGCCTAGGCCACACAATCACCAGCGAGAACGCCGAGCCAAGCCACGGGCGAACGAGTGTCCTTTGCATCACCCAACGGCGGCGCGGAATATTCTCATGTAGTTCCCGCCGGCGATCTTCCCGGCATCTTCCGGCGTGAAGCCGCCGCGCAGCATTGCGTTCACGAGATGCACCCATTTCGAATAGTCCTGCACAGAGCCGGGCGTCACCTGCTGGTCGGTGCCGACGCAGACGTGATCGACACCCACGACATCAACCATTTCTTTTAGGCCGTCGACATATTTGTCGAGGTTCGGGAAGAAGTGCCAGATGCCGATCGCACCGCCGGTGGAAGCGACCATCTTTGCGTGGTCACGGCTGATCTGTCGTGGGGCAAGTGGCGTCGGGCCCATCGCCGGCGAACCGGACAGCGCGGTATGCGACAAGAGCAGCGGCTTGGTCGCGACCTTGACCGCCGCCTTCACAGTCTCCTCCGAGGCATGCGCCACATCGCAGACAAAGCCGAGCCGGTGGCAAGCCTGGATCACCTCCGCGCCAAACGACGTCAGGCCGTGATGGGTGACGATCCCGGTCTGGAAGTCACCAATATCGTTCGGCGTATAATGCACGAGCTGGACATGCCTCACGCCGCGCTGATGCGCCTGTTCAAGCCGCTCCAGCTTTCCCTCGAGGAAATCGAGCCCTTCGATATCGCTCACGATCGCGGGCTGCCCCGCCGCATGCGCGGCTTCGAGATCATCCGCCGTCAGCGCCCGTGTCAGCCCATGATGCGCGACCATCTGATCGACCCAATCGAGCCGCCCGAGATGGTATTTGTTAAGCTCGCCGCTTGCCGGCGTGCGCAGCGCGCGGAGGACACCGGCCGCGTCGCGCCCGAGCAGCGGGGCGTCCGGGACGTCGGCAAGGCAGGCGATCGCGAGTCCGCCCGCCTTCATGCCCATGGAGAGATCGGCACTGGGAGGGGCCTGCGAGGTTATTCCGGTAGTCCCGCCATGCGTGTGGACGTCGACCGAGATGGATTTGCGCAGCACGTCGAGCGCCGCCGACGCGCCTTCGGCGGTCTGGGCTGCGGCGGTTGAACCGCGCAGTCCGACGCCGCCGCCGAGCATCGCCGCGACCGAGGTCAGCGCGGCGCCCCACATCCATCGCCGGCGCGTGAACGAGTGGCCGTGACAGCCGCATTCGATACTGCAGCAATCCATATTATCCTCCCCTAACATCGAGCTTAAGCGCCCGTTGAGGAGCAAGTTGATCCCAGAGCGGGGCGAAGTTCAAGC
>JAICIT010000308.1 GCA_025960445.1 Bradyrhizobium sp.
CACGCTCGGGCGGCCAATCAAGCGCAGCGAGATCCAGCAGCCATCGCCATACAACACCTATGTGGTTGATGGCCTCCCGCCGGGCCCGATTGCCAATCCAGGCCGCGCCTCGCTCGAAGCCGCCGCCAATCCGGCCCGTACGCGCGATCTGTTCTTCGTTGCGGATGGCACCGGGGGCCATGCATTTAGTGACACCTACGACCAGCACCAGAAGAACGTCGCCAAGCTGCGCGCCATGGAAAAGCAGATTCAGAACGATACCGTCGAGCCGGCTGACGAGCCGCCGCCGGCCGCGAGCGCGCCAGCCGATACCAACCCGACCGCGACGACCACAAAACCCGTGCCATCGAAGAAGCCCGCTCGTTTGCCCCCGGCGCCCCGGCAGGGCGCTGCGGAATCGACGATCTCCGCACCGGTGGTTCAGCGCTAGCCGGTTCGCGAACCGGCGCGGAAGAATCCTCGCCTGATTCGAGCCCGCTCTGTTCGTGAAACCGGTATCCACGCTTGCGCAATACGCGGTAAAGTCGCGCCGTACTTTGTCGCCGAATCTCACTTCATTGGCCGGAGAAAATCACGCGATGGCGTTGTCGAGCATGACCGGTTTTGCACGAAGCCACGGTGCCAGCGGGCCATACGCGTTCGAATGGGAATTGAAATCGGTCAACGCCAAAGGATTCGACCTGCGCATGCGCCTGCCGCCCGGATGGGACGAACTCGAACTCTTCGCCAAGAAGCGCGCGGGCGAAGTGCTAACGCGCGGAACGGTGTACGCCAATTTGACTGTCAGGCGCAGCAATCCGCTCTCGGTGGTCCGTATCAACGAAGAAGTTTTGGCGTCGATCGTGAAAGTGGCGGGGGTATTGGCCGGCAAGATCGATGCGGTGGCACCGAGCATTGACGGGCTGCTGGGCATCAAGGGTGTGATCGAGGTCGTCGAGCCGGAAACTAACGAGGACGAGGATAACGCCGCGAAGGCGGCCGCGGGGGCGGCATTCGATCAGGCGCTTCTGGACCTGATCGAGATGCGCCAGCGGGAGGGCGCGACCCTTGGGCAAATCTTGTCCCAGCGAATGGACGAGATGGAGCGTCTGGCAAAGAAGGCGGAGGCTGCTCCCGGTCGCAAGGCCGAAGCGATCAAGGCCAGGCTAGTCGAACAAATCGCGGCATTGCTGGAAGCCTCCGACCGGTTCGATGCTGACCGCCTCAACCAGGAAGCGCTTCTGATCGCCGCCAAAGCGGATATTCGCGAAGAGCTCGATCGTATCGCGTCGCATATCTCGCAGACGCGCGAGATGATCGCCAAGGGCGGCCCGATCGGACGCCGGCTGGATTTTTTGGCGCAGGAATTCAACCGTGAGGTTAACACCTGTTGCTCGAAGTCAAACGATCTCGAATTGACCAACACCGGCCTTGCGATGAAAAACGTGGTCGAGCAATTCCGCGAACAGGTCCAGAATCTGGAGTGATGATGAAGGCGGGCGGCCACGGCTTCGACGGGGTTGAGCGGCGCGGACTAATGTTCGTGCTGTCATCGCCGTCGGGCGCGGGAAAGACCACGCTGTCGCGCATGCTGGTAGCAGAGACGCCTGCGCTGCAAATGTCTGTTTCGGCAACCACGCGGCCGAAGCGGCCGGGTGAGGTCGAGGGCAAAGACTACTATTTCGTGAGCCAAGGCCGGTTCGACGAGATGATCGCCCATAGCGAACTTCTCGAGTGGGCTACTGTTTTTGAAAACCGCTATGGCACGCCGCGAGCGCCGGTAGAGGCCGCTTTGTCGGCGGGATATGACGTGTTGTTCGATATCGATTGGCAGGGCACCCAGCAACTGCGCAGTCGTTCGCCAAGCGATGTCGTCAGCGTGTTTATCCTGCCGCCATCGGCGCAGGCGCTCGAGCAGCGCCTCCACACTCGTGCACAGGATTCCGGTGAAGTGATTCGCAGCCGCATGAAGAAGGCGGGTGACGAAATGAGCCATTTTGACGCGTACGATTACATTGTGGTCAACGACAACGTTGGAATGGCATTCGAAGCCGTTAAATCCATACTTCGCGCCGAGCAACTGAAGCGCGAACGGCAGATAGGCCTGTCAGGTTTCGTTCGCGGGTTGCAGCAGCAGCTGGAAACTTGAGGCCGCGATCAGCTTGGAGCACGCCCGGTGAGCTGCGAGAACGCCTCCGCAAGTCTCCTGTTTCTTTCAGCGGTGCGGTCAGGATCGCGGTCAATACCGCTTCGGCGCGGGGGCAAATTCGCATCCGATCTGTCAGAAATCGCGAAGCGCGCGTCATCACTCCGCTCCCAGTTAATCGCTCGTCGCACTCGGGGTTGTCGAGATCGTCCCGCGGCGCCGAACTTCAGAACGATACTGGCAATGATGGCGGCGAGCGCCGATGCGGCTGCAATAGCGCCCAGCAGCATCGGAAGCGATCTCGACTGATCGCGGGGTGCGAGCTCCACTGCGGGGGGCGGCGTCTCTGCAACCGCGGGCATTGAAGCCGCCGCCGCCAGCCTGGGAGCCAGATTGTCCGTTGCCGCCGCGGTCTCTGTGTTCTGCGTCACCACTGGAGCGACCCGCGAACTAACAGCCGAGGGATCGGGCCAGCGGGAGCCCACGACCGATGGCTGCCGCACCAGCATATCCCGAGGAGCAGGTTCGCGTGGCTCGTTGACGGCCGGCTCGGCCTGCATTGCCGCAACCGGCACATCGTTTCGGATTGGTGGTTCGAACCTAGATTGCGCGGGTAATTCGGCGTGAGCGTCCGCGATAGAATGTTGCTGCGAAGTCTCGGCTTGGCGCTCGGTAGTCCTTGGCGATCGGAAAGACCGCGCGTGGCTTTGGGAGACCTTTTCGCCTTGTTCGCGGAGATACCAGCAGTGACGCTTGGTAGCTCGATCGATGCGATAATACCAATGGCTTCCATCAGTGGTTGGCCCGTTTGGAGCGGAAAGGCAGTCATCTGCCGCGGGGGCCGCGCCTAGCGGTACGGGTGCAAGGGTGCCCGCGAGAATACTGGCGAAAACTGCTGACACAAATTTCGCGGCTCGGTTTGACATGTGCGGCTCCGGTGATGCGCGAGGCGTTACGCCCCAAACTTCCGAGAAAAGTTGGGTCGCAATGAGCCGCAATTCCGGACAGCATGAGGCTTAATTCGGGCTCGCCTTTACGGCGAGCCAGCCCGGGATCTGATCGGAAAACAGGGACCGGCCCTGTTGTCGCGGTGAAATCAGTCGCTTGCGAGCACGTCGCTGAACAGCACGTATCTCGAGCCATCGAAGCGCACCAGGCGCATCTGCTTGATCGGGCGCAGGTCAGTTGGGGTGGTCTTCAGGCGGATGCCCGGCAACAGCAGAGGCAACTCCATATCCAGATGCGACGCATGCTTCATGATATTTTCGCGGGTGAGATTGTCGCCGCACTGCTTCAGCAGCTGCACCACGGCATAACCGATGTTGTAGCCATACGGGGCGTAGTAGTCGCTCTTGCTGATGCGAGGATTGTACTTATCCATCCACACGTTCCAGGCTTTCATCGCCGGGTCGTCTTTCCACTGAGGGTCGGCCGGATCCTTTTGATAAGCCGCGGAGATGATGCCTTTTGCCGCGTCAAATCCTGCAGGCTTGATCGCCCCGGCAATCGAAGAGCCGACGCTCACCACGATTTCCTGCGGATGCCAGTCGACGTCGTAAGCCTTGCGAATGGCTTGCGCCGAAAACTTCGGAATCGTGATGATGAAAAACACGTCGGCACCAGACGACTTCAAGGTGACCACCTGGGAATCGACAGTGGGATCGGTGGTGTTGTAGGTCTGTGTCGACACGATCATGGTCGACGCTTTTTCACCGAGCCCGCGTTTGAAGCCCAGCAAGTAATCGCGACCGAGGTCGTCGTTCTGCGCTAGTATCCCGATCTTCGCGTCGGGCTTCACCGACAGAATGTATTTGGCGTAGATCTCACCTTCGGATGCATAATGCGGTGTCCAGCTCATCGTCCATGGGTAATGCTCGGGATCGTTGAAGATCGTTGCGCCCGAACCAACGAACAGATGAGGTACCTCTTTCTGGTTGATGTATTTGACCACGGCCATGTTCGGCGCCGTGCCCACTGGGTTCACCAGAAACAGCACCTCATCGCTTTCGATCAGGCGCCTGATTTGTTCGACCGTCTTCGAGGGACTGTACGCGTCATCGAGACTGATGAAATTGATCTTGCGGCCGTTAACCCCGCCCTGTTCGTTGATCATCGTGAAATAGGCTGTGGCGGAAACTGCGCCAGCCGAATAGGCGGATGCGGGTCCGCTGTAAGGCGTCGTAGTCCCGATCTTGATTTCGGTATCGGAGGCGCCTGGACTGTAGTGCTTTTGCGCCAGCACCGGAGCGCTGAAAATCAAAGCGCACGCCAAAAGCGCGGCAGTGGCAAGAGTCGAACGGTCGCTCGAGAAAGCCATCGAAGTCCTCCCAGCTAAGCGAGGCTTACTTGGCGCTCTACCTCTGTTTTCGAGGCTTACGAGTGCTGTGCCTCAATTCTTCAGAACCACGCGG
>JAICIT010000309.1 GCA_025960445.1 Bradyrhizobium sp.
AAGCACATCGTCGCAGGCGATTGTCTGGTCCGGTTCGCCCGAAGGACTCAAGCTGCGCCGACCATCTGCGTCGTACTGCGCCTTCACCTTCTGGAAGGTGACTCCGGTGAGCGTGCCATTATCGTGAACGAACGCGGTCGGGACCATGAAATTGAGGATCGGAATGTCCTCGTGAATGGCGTCTTCTTTTTCCCAAGGCGAGGCCTTCATTTCCTCAAAGCCGGAACGAACTATGACCTTGACGTCCTCGCCGCCGAGGCGACGGGCGGTGCGACAGCAATCCATCGCGGTATTTCCGCCGCCCAGCACGATGACGCGCTTACCGATCTTGTCGGTATGGCCGAACGATACGCTGGAGAGCCAGTCGATTCCGATATGGATGTTGGCGCCGGCCTCTTTGCGGCCGGGAATGTCGAGCTCGCGGCCGCGCGGCGCGCCCGACCCGACAAAGATCGCATCGTAGTTTTCGCCGAGCAGCTTCTTCAGACTATCGATGCGCTGGCCGCCCCTAAACTCGATGCCGAGATTGAGGATGTAATCGGTTTCCTCATCGATCACCGAATTCGGCAACCTGAATTTCGGAATTTGCGTGCGCATCATCCCGCCCGCCTTGGGGTCGGAATCGAAGACGGTGCAGTGATAGCCAAGCGGGGCAAGGTCGCGTGCCACGGTGAGGGAGGCCGGACCGCCGCCGACGATTGCGATCCGCTTGCCGTTTTTCGCTGATGGCCGCGGCATGCGGTGCTTGACGTCATCCTTGAAGTCGGCGGCAACGCGTTTCAGTCGGCAAATCGCCACTGGCGTTTCCTCGACGCGACCGCGTCGGCATGCCGGCTCGCAGGGCCGATCGCAGGTGCGCCCGAGAATTCCCGGAAACACGTTCGATCTCCAATTGATCATGTAGGCGTCGCTGTAGCGGCCTTCAGCAATCAAGCGAATGTATTCTGGAACAGGCGTATGCGCGGGACAGGCCCATTGGCAGTCGACAACTTTATGGAAGTAATCGGGCGCCTCGATATCAGTCGGTTTCATTCCTACCTTTGTCCGCGCGGCATGATCATGCGCGCGGCCTTTGTTTTATAAACGCTCGTTACGGCGTTCTTGTTTCCATATCACGGGCTCGGTGAATTCAGCCATTCAATATGATCGGCACAGTTGTGAAAAGCCAATTTTGCTTATCAACATTCGGTAATTGTCAGACCGCTTGGCGTTAACGCTCTTCACGTCCATGCGGCACTGCAGCATATGCCGCCAAGCGGCATTTCGCACCGATTTAGGAGGCGCGAATGTCGCTTTGCGACAGATTCTCCATCACATCATGGCGACCGGCGCGGCCAGTGTTCCCGTCGCGAAGTTCGGCCCAGTCAAGCGTTTGCGATCGTGGCCGGCGAGCGACACAGGAGGAACCTTAGGCGGTGATTCCGGAAGCGAGATCGACGATCGCCTTTATCACCGCATCCTTGACGCCGGGATCGTATAGCGAATGACCGGCACCCTCGACGAAACGAATTTCGGACCCAGGCCACACTGCGTTGAGCGCGTGGGCGGTAGCCGGCGGGCAGAGCAAATCATAACGGCCTTGCACGATCAGGCCGGGAATTCCGGCAAGCTTTCCGGCCTGGTTGAGAAGCTGATCAGGTTTCAGAAAACAATCATGCTGAAAATAGTGCGATTCCATGAATGGCGTGGCGGGCAGGGTGCGTGACGGCTTCGACGACGCAAGATTGAGCCGGACCCGACCCGGCGTGTGCTCGGAGAGTATCCGTTCGGTATCATGCCAGCCACGCGCCGCCACGGTATGTATGTTTGGATCGGGATCGAGAATTCGCCGCCAGTAAGCGTCCAGCGGCCGGTCACGATCCTCCGGCGGCAACAAGCTGATAAAATCCTCATTGAGATCGGGGTAGAAGCGCGACAGCGCGTCGACAAATGCGCCATTCAGCTCCTGTCGCGTGCCGAGGAAGGTCGCGCGCAAAACGATGCCTGAGACCCGCTCGGGATGCGCCTGCGCGTAGGCCAGCGCCAGCGTCGCTCCCCAGGATCCGCCGACGATCATCCAGCGCGCGATCCCGAAGTGCTCGCGAATCTTCTCCATGTCTGCGATGAGGTGCGCCAGCGTATTGTTCTCCCGGCTGGCCTTGGGACGGCTTCGGCCGGCTCCGCGCTGATCGAACAGGATCGCTCGGAACCGTGTCGGATCGAACAGCCGGCGGTGATCGGGCTGGCAGCCGCTGCCGGGGCCCCCGTGCAGATAGACCGCGGGAATGCCGTCAGCGCGACCGACGCTTTCGACGTAAATTTCATGATCGTCGCCGACCGGCAACAGTTCCGAGGTGAGCGGCGCGAACGGATCGGAACGTTGAGCACTGGATTTGCCCGCGTCGGCGTCAGGCGCCATAGTCGCCGCCTGTCTCCAGCGTACCCCCGGCGAAATTGCGATAGAGGAAACGGTTGTTGTCGCCGGCAGATTCCTGTTCCGCCAGTTTGAAAATCTTGTCGTGCATCGGCGAAAGCGTGCAAGCCGGATCGGTATTGCCGGCATCGCCGGTCAAAGCAAAAGCCTGGCAGCGGCAACCGCCGTAATCGATTTCCCTGAACTCGCAGCTTTTGCATGGCTCCGGCATCCACCCGGTGCCGCGGTAACGATTGAATGCCTCGGAATTCTGCCAGATCCACGCGATCGAGTGGTTTGAGCGCACCGACAGGAATTCCAGGCCGGTAATGCTTTCGGCCGCGTGACAGGGCAGGATCTTGCCGGCGGGTGAAATGTTGAAAAACTGGCGGCCCCATCCGCCCATGCACTTCTTCGGCCGCAGCGCGTAGTAATCCGGAACGACATAGTCGATCGCGAGCGTGCCCTTCAGGCGCGCCTGCGCTTCCTCGACGATCCGGCTCGTCTCCTCGATCTGCTGCAGCGTCGGCATCAGCGCGGCGCGGTTCTTCAACGCCCAGCCGTAATATTGCACATTGGCGACTTCGAGCCTGTCGGCGTCGAGATCAATCGCCATCTGGATGATGTCGGGCAACTGAAACAGATTTTGCCGATGCATGACCGCGTTCACGGTCAGCGGAAGATCCAGCTCGCGCGTCCACTTCGCGACTTCGATCTTCTTATGATGCGCGTTCTTGAAGCCGGCGACGCGGTCGGCGAGCACGGGCTCATTGCCCTGGAAACTGATCTGCACATGGCACAGTCCGGCATCGGCGAGGGCTGACAGCTTCTCTCGGGTCAGCAAAACGGCGGAAGTAATCAGATTGGAATACAGGCCGACATTGGTCGCGTGCTGGACCAGTTCAACCAGATCCTTGCGCGCGGTCGGCTCGCCTCCGGAGAAGTGAATTTGCAGCACGCCGATTTCGGCCAATTCGGAAAGTACCTTCTTCCACTCTTCGGTCGAAAGTTCGCTGCCGCCGCGCTCAAGCTCGACCGGATTGGAGCAATACGGACATTGCAAAGGGCAGCGATGCGTCAGCTCCGCCAGCACGGCAAGCGGAATCCCGAAAGTCTCGGCCACCGAGCCGCGCTGCTCCAGCACCGCCAGTCCATCAGAGTGGTCGATGGGCGCAAAGCTGGAATTGGCATCGGTTATTGTCGGGCTCATCACGACGTCCTCTCGCGCGCTTCGGTGAGGAACCCCTTGTCGGCGAGGTCCTGCAGCATCGCGATCACATCAGCAGAAATCGCGCCGCGCTCGGCGGCGTACTTGGCGGCGAGCTGGTCGATGATGTTCTCTACATTACGAAGCCCGTCGCAGAGCTGCAGTACTTCAACCGCGATTTCGTCCGGAGCCAGCACGCGCTCCGGAGCCAGAATGACCCACACCTGCCGTGTCTCATCGAATTTCAGCTTGGCATGGCGCGGCAGCACCGGCCGGCTGGTCTCGCTGACACTGATATTGCGGCTTCTGCCTGCCATCGCTCCGCTCGTAATCCGTTATTTGTCTTGAGGGACAAACGCGCCCGGCGGCACATGGCCTTCGACATAGGCATGATACAGCGCATCGAGCTGAACCCATAGTACATTGGTCTTGAAAAGCAGCGCGTTGCAGACCGCTTCGCGTTCCGCGGGCGTCTTGGCGTTGGCCTTGACATATTCAAGCGCGAAGTTGGCATCGCGCGGGGCCTGGGTCAGGCGACGGCTGAAATAGCTCATGATATCGGGATTGACGAAGTCGTAATGCGCCAGCATTCCCGAGATACGTTCTTCGTGGAGGTTGGGCGCGAACAGTTCGGTCAGTGAGGAGGCGATGGCCTCTAGCGGGCTTCTGTCGCGCACGAAATGCACATAGGCTTCGACCGCAAATCGCGTCGCCGGCAGAATGCCCTCGGTGGATTCCACATATGCGCTGTCGAGCCCGAGACCTTCGGTGAGTTTCAGCCAGCGTTCGATGCCGCCTTCGCTGCCCATGTCGCCGTCATGATCTTCGATCCGGTGCCGCCATTCCTGGCGGGTGGCCCGGTCTCTGAAACGCGAGATCACAACTGCGTCCTTGATCGGTATCGTGCTCTGATAAAAATAGCGGTTCAGCG
>JAICIT010000310.1 GCA_025960445.1 Bradyrhizobium sp.
AGATCGCGCTGGTGTTCACGATGGTGGACCGCGATGAAGGTGCGACCGAAACCTTTGCCGAAGCCGGCATACCCTTTCGCTCGCTCTACAAGGCCGGCGAATTCCTGAAGCCTTGATCGTCTTTCTTCTGCCCCGCGTGGGCCGCGAAATTGGAAAGGCGTGAGTCGTAACGTGCGCTCCGGATAGCCCCGCGGCGGCGATAGCTCATCTTGATTTGACGCTGACGTCCTGGGCCAATCGCAACCGCGATTCAACGACCCACAATCACGCCGATCACGTTCGGCGCCGAAAGATATTTTTCCTCGATTTGCGCGCGCGCCGCGGCCCGGTTTTCCGGCGTCAGCAACCCGCGTTTTTCGGCCAGTATCATCCAGCAGTAGCCCCACCAATCGGTGAGCATTCCGTGATCGTCGACAAGGTCGTAACCCTGTTCGGCCGCGAAGATCCGCGCATGCGCCTCATCCAGCGAATCCAGCCAGGCGTGATCGGCGTCGGAAAACAAGTCGTCGCTGAAGTCGTCGGTCGTGTATCCCCAGACCGACATGCAGACCGCGTTGAATTCGCGGTCGATTGCGTCATCCTCGATCAGTTGCCGACGGGAGGCGTGATGCAGACGCGACAGCGAGCGGGCGAAGTCTGCGATGCGTGTGAGCGCGAATTGATCGAAAGCGATGGTGGACATGTAGTCCTCGAAATTGGCGATAGACCATAGATGTTGTGGGGCAATGGTGCCGAATCACTATGATATATCATGTACTTGCTAAAGTGTTCTTAATTCGTTCTCACGCAAAGAACACCCAAGGTTACAAGAGAGCGCGTGAGATCCTGATCGACCAACGGCCCCTGGCTTTGGCGGGGCAAAAAGCTTCGAGTTTGCCTGGGAGCCTGACCAACAATCGCCGGCAGCTCAGCCATCTCAAGCGAGCCGATTCCAGCTTTCAATCGAAGGTGACGCCGATCCGCTTCTGCTTACGCCAGATGACGCGGCACGCTCGCTTCGATTGTTCGCTCTCAACGACCAGCGTAAACCGATCAGGAATATAAAGCGGGGTGACCACCTGCAGGGCCGCGCCGGCGTCCGAGATATTGCGGATGGTGCACTCAAATTCTTCGCCGCCGAACTCGATCGAGCCGGCTTTCAATACACGTCGACGTGAGGCAATCCGCTGACCATCCATCGGTATTGCCATACGCCCAAAAGCTAACTGTTCTCTAAACGGCCGAGGCGGTACTTTTACGGGAGATGGAACTTGGCGGCCTTCCGCTCCAGCTCACATGGCCGACAGCAGCTTGTCCCCGCAATAATTGGCATAGAACTTTCCGCCGCACTGCCGCCGGATGGCGGCGCAGCGCGCCGCTGGCGAGGCGTTGGCGGGTACGCTGAATGAACAGCTCAGGCCATCAGCGCTTCGGCCCATCTTGCCGGCGGCAAAAGCCGCGCTGGTCGCACCGATGCAGAACACCAGAACTAGGGCCGCGATGATCTCGATCATCAGTCTCATGGCAAGGTCCTTTCCAGCTAAAGCCACACCTCGGTTCCAACGCTGACCATATCACCGAGTTCGCCAAGCACAGAGAGTAACGATCCTCGTTCGTTGCAGAAAAGCCATGCATGCATTGCACAATCGAGAGAGCGCGGAGGTTCCGAACAAGACATAACGCGCGTATTATCAAGCTTGATCACCAAAGGGATTTTCCAATTTGCCCGACCAATCATTCGGCCTGAGGTCTCCCGCGCACGCGATCGATGAATTGGCGCTATCCGAGATCAAGGGCGCGATCCTCGCAAAGCTGCGGCTTGCGATCGGCAAGGATGCCGAGATGGCAACCCGACACGACTGGTACAAAGCTGCCGCCCTGGCGCTGCGCGACCGGATCGTGCATCGCTGGCTCACCACCGAAAAACAGAGCTACGACGCCGGGCGCAAGCGGGTTTACTACCTCAGCCTCGAATTCCTGATAGGGCGCCTCTTCACCGATGCCTTGAACAATATGGGGCTATTGGCGGTGTTCGAGGCCGCACTGGGCGATCTCGGCGTGAGCTTAGGCGATTTGCGAAAATGCGAACCCGATGCCGCGCTTGGTAATGGCGGCCTGGGACGCCTCGCGGCATGTTTTATGGAAAGCATGGCCACCCTCGCCATTCCCGCGATCGGCTACGGCATCCGTTACGATTTCGGCCTGTTCCGGCAGATCATCGCGCAAGGCTGGCAGCATGAATATCCGGACGAGTGGCTGAGCTTTGGCAACCCATGGGAATTTCAACGCCCGGAGGTCGTCTATCACGTGCATTTCGGGGGCACCGTTGAGCAAGTCGCGATCGATGGGCGCGACCAGGCGATCTGGCATCCGGCCGAAACCGTGCAGGCGGTCGCCTACGACACGCCGATCGTGGGTTGGCGCGGTCAGCACGTCAACGCGCTGCGGCTATGGTCGGCGCGTTCGCCCGACCCGCTCAAGCTCGACGTCTTCAACACCGGCGATTTTCTGGGAGCCAGCGCCGAGGAGGCGCGCGCCGAGTCCATCTGCAAGTTCCTGTATCCCAATGACGAGAGTCCGGCCGGGCGCGAGCTACGGTTGCGTCAGGAATATTTCTTTGTCTCGGCCTCGCTGCAGGATCTGATCAACCGTCATCTTGCCTCCGACGGGCACCTGCGCGGCCTTGCATCCAAAGCCGCGGTGCAACTCAACGACACCCATCCGAGCCTCGCCGTCACTGAGCTGATGCGCATTCTGATCGATCTCCACAACTTCCGCTGGGACCAGGCCTGGCAGATCACGGTGGCGACTCTGTCTTACACCAACCACACACTATTGCCTGAAGCGCTCGAGACCTGGCCGGTCGAATTGTTCGAACGCCTCCTGCCCCGCCATCTGGAAATCATCTACCGCATCAATGTCGCGCACCTGGCGCTCGCGGAGGCACGCACCCCCGGCGATCTCGAGTTCAAGGCTGCCGTGTCGTTGATAGACGAGAAATCCGGCCGCAGGGTGCGCATGGGACAGTTGGCCTTTGTCGGGTCCCACCGCATCAACGGCGTCTCGGCAATGCATTCCGAGCTGATGCGGGACACGGTGTTTCGCGACCTCAATCATCTCTATCCGGGCCGCATCACCAACAAGACCAATGGCATCACGTTCCGCCGCTGGCTGATGGTGGCGAATCCGAAACTCACTGATCTGCTGCGGGACGCATGCGGCGAAGCCGTCCTTGATGATCCAACATTGCTTGAGAACCTTGAACCTCGCGCCAGCGACAATGCCTTCCAGCAGCAATTCCGGAGTGTCAAGCACCACAACAAGATCGCGCTGGCGCGCCTGATCCGAGAGCGCCTTAATATTCTGGTCGATCCGAGCGCGCTGTTCGATGTCCAGATCAAACGCATCCACGAATACAAACGACAACTGCTCAACATTCTCGAAACCGTGGCGCTCTATCAGGCGATGAAGGACGAGCCGCAACGCGATTGGGTGCCTCGCGTGAAGATCTTCGCGGGTAAAGCGGCGGCGAGCTATCGCTACGCGAAACTGGTGATCAAGCTGATCAACGACGTCGCCGACGTCATCAATAACGATGCCGCCATTTCCGGGCGGCTGAAGATCGCGTTCCTGCCCGACTACAACGTCAGCCTCGCCGAGGTCATTATCCCGGCCGCCGATCTATCCGAACAGATCTCCACGGCCGGCATGGAGGCCTCCGGCACCGGCAACATGAAACTCGCACTCAATGGCGCGCTGACAATCGGCACGCTCGACGGCGCCAATATCGAAATCCGCGATCACGTCGGCCCGGAAAACATCGCCATCTTCGGAATGGAGGCGGTGGAGGTGGTGGCGCGGCGGAGCCATGGCCTCGATGCGACTGACGTGATCCGCCGCTCGCCCAAGCTTGCCCGCGCCATAAATGCCATTGAAGCCGGCGACTTCTCACCCGGCGATCCCGGCCGATTCGAATCGATCGCGCATGCGCTGCGGTATCTCGACCACTACATGGTCAGCGCCGATTTTGATTCCTACTACGAGTGCCAGCGCAGCATCGACGCGCGCTGGCAGGTCGTCCCGGCATGGACCCGGGCCTCGATCCTCAATGTGGCGAGGATGGCGTGGTTCTCCTCGGATCGCACCATCAGGGAATATGCCGAGGATATCTGGAGAGTGCCGGTGCGGCCGACATTGCCGTTGGTTCAGGAACCCGGCGTCCACCGTGGGACGACGCGCTAGTGGAGTGGATTTGACATTCGCCACCCACCTGGCCGCGGGCTCACGAAGCGAATGTCAAATCCGAAACTCCACTAGAAACCTTTATTTGCTAGTGGTCCTTGATTCTAACATTCGCAAGGACGCTCGCTGAAACGGGATGCGAATGTTAGAATCAGACCACTAGTGGAGTGGATTTGACATTCGCTACCCACCTGGCCGCGGGCTCTCGAAGTGCATCTACACCGGAGAGTCTTCATCTACACCGGACAAGTCCTCGCCAACGAGCGTCCCTCGAAACGCTGCAGTCAACGCTTGGGAAACCATTCGAG
>JAICIT010000311.1 GCA_025960445.1 Bradyrhizobium sp.
AAGGAGCGTCATGATGCTTCCAAAGATAAGCACGAAGCACGACGCCCGGTCGATTCGTTTGCGTCAGCTAGGTGAGTATAATTCGGCGAACGCTCTGCGCGACAAACCGGAATCCGAAGCCCTCTAGCACCCCATCCGCTCGGCAATGCCGTTAAAGTCCCTGGCGATGATGTCCCAATCGCCGGTCGCTTCGAAATCGTATTTCTGCAGTGGTCCGTATTCCGTCGGACGCGCGACAAACGCAGTCCTTAAACCGAGCTTCTGGGCAGCCTTGAGGTCGTGGTTGTGTGCGGCGACCATCATGACCTGCTCCGGCGGCAGGCACAGCAAGCGCGCCGCGCCGAGATAGGATTCCGGATCGGGCTTATAGTGTTCAAATAGCTCGGCCGACAAGATCAGGTCCCATGGCAATCCCGCATGTTTCGCCATGTTGGTCAGCAGCGCGACATTGCCATTGGAGAGCGGACCGATGACGTACTTTGTCTTCAATCGCGTCAGTCCCGACACGCTGTCCGGCCACGGCTTAAGCCGATGCCAGCCCATGGTGAGGTAAGCCAAATCGGCCTCGTTCAATCCACCAATCGAAAACTGCGCGACCAGCTTTTCAAGGGACCGCCGGTGCAGACGGTCCAGGATCACGTAACCTCGCTCCGGGTGCTTGCGCACCTCATCCATCGAAGCAGCATAGACAGCGCGCCAGCCATCGACCAACGCGGTCCAGTCCGCCTTGATGCCGCGCTTCTCGCTCCAGTTGGTGAAATCCGTGATCAGGCTGGTGCGCCAATCAACGACCGTACCGAAGACGTCAAAAACCAATGCCTTCACGAACGAAATGTCCGACATCTGAACTCCTGGCCTCTGACTGGACGAGCCACGAGGCTCACTTCAAAACAGGTGGCGATATTGTATGAAGCCGGAAAACTCGGCGACCTTATCGTACAGAATCCGCGCCTGCATATTGCTGGCCTGGGTGAGCCAGTGTACGCGACTGGCACCGGCTTGCTTGGCCCGTTCGTAGACCGCCTCGATCAACGCCCGTCCCGCGCCCAGACCGCGGGCCTCTTCCGAGACGTATAGATCCTGCAAATAGCAGTAGTTTCCCGGAGTCCAACTCGATCTGTGAAATAGATACTGGACGATGCCGATAAGCTTGCCGTCGGCGTAAGCGCCCAGCAGGAACATCGGTTCGTCTGGATCATGAAAGCGTTGCCATGCTACATCGCTGGCGCCGGGCGCGAGCGTCGCGTTGTAGAAGGCGAGATAACCGTTCCACAAGGAATCCCAGGCGGCGCGCTCGTCCTTGCCTACACTCCGGATGACGATGTCCCCTGCCATGCGGGCTAACTCAATCGAGGTGAAATTTTTCGAGCTGGCGATGCTCGGCCTTGATATATCGCACCGTGCCCGTGACCGAGCGCATCACAACGGTCTCGGTCTCGATCACATCCTTGCGGAACTTTACGCCCGATAACAGTGAGCCGGTAGTCACTCCGGTTGCCGCGAACAGGCAATCACCCCGCACCATCTCCTCGATGCCATAGATCATGCGAGGATCGGCAACACCCATTTTGCTGGCGCGCTCGCGCTTCTCCTCGCTATCGAGGATCAATCGGCACTGCATCTGGCCGCCAATGCAGCGAAGCGCCGCGGCGGCCAGCACACCCTCCGGCGCCCCGCCGGTGCCGATATACATGTCGACGCCGGTGTTGGCGGGATCCGCACAATGGATCACACCCGCGACGTCACCGTCAGTGATCAGCCGAACCGCCGCACCGGTGCTGCGCACACCCTGAATAATGTCGGAGTGCCGCGGGCGATCGAGCACCAGCACTGTGATCGCGGATGCATCCACGTCTTTGGCTTTGGCCAGCCGGCGAACGTTATCGGCGGGTGATGCATCGAGCTCGACCACGCCTTTGGAATAGCCCGGCCCGACGGCAATTTTCTGCATGTAAACGTCGGGCGCATGCAACAGCGTTCCGCCATCGGCCATCGCCATGGTCGCAATAGCGCCAGGCATGTTCTTGGCGCACAAAGTGGTGCCCTCGAGAGGGTCGACGGCGATATCGACTTGCGGACCGGCATTCATTCCGACCTTCTCGCCGATATACAGCATCGGTGCCTCGTCGCGCTCGCCCTCACCGATCACAACGGTGCCTTCGATCGGCAACTTGTTCAGTTCGCGGCGCATCGCATCGACCGCCGCCTGATCGGCAGCTTTCTCATTGCCGTGACCGCGCAGCCGTGCAGCCGAAACTGCCGCGCGTTCCGTCACCCGCACAATTTCGAGCGTGAGGATGCGCTCGAGCAATAGCTGCGGCGGAACGGAAATATGGGTCGACATCGGCGCACTCCTCAAGATATCCCGGCAGACTTTCCGGCTAGTTCTTTTCAATCCGTATCACCTGCGGCCGGCCGCTGATGACTTTATCGCGTTGTACCGCGTGCAGCGCGCGATAGACCGCGTCCTCGCTGGTAGCATAGGTGATAAGGATCACCGGCACCGGCGAAGGCTTGCCATTCACGGCGCTTGCGTCAACGCCGTTAGCATGACGTTGCACGATCGACTCGATGGAGATCCTCTGTTCCGCCAACCGAGTTGCAATCGCAGCAGCGGTACCGGCGAGGTCACGCGCCATTAGTCGGATGTAGTAGCCGCCTTCATGACGCTCCATCGGCGCTTTTTGGATTGCGCGCAACTTCGCGACCGGTCGGCCGAATGGCTTGGCCCGAATACCCCGCGCTACATCGGCGATATCGGCAAGCACCGCCGATGCGGTCGCGGCGCCGCCCGCGCCCGGTCCAACCAGCGTGATCGGCGTCAGGCCTTCGCCGTCGATCGTCACCGCATTGGTGACACCCATTACCTGAGCGATGGACGAAGACTTCGGCACCATGGTCGGATGTACCCGCTGTTCGATGCCTTTGGCGGTTCGAACCGCGACGCCCAGCAGCTTGACGCGATAGCCAAGCTGCTCGGCGGCGCGCAAATCTTCCGGCGCGATGGACGAAATGCCTTCGACATACACAGCGCTTTGGGCGACTTTGGTTCCGAAGGCGAGGCTCGCTAGAATGGCGAGCTTTTGCGCGGTGTCGTGGCCGTCCACATCGAAGGATGGATTGGCTTCGGCATAACCCAGGCGCTGCGCGTCCTTGAGACATTCGGCGAACGACAACCCTTCCTGCTCCATTCGGCTCAGGATGTAGTTGCAGGTGCCGTTGAGTATCCCGTAGACGCGATTGACGTCGGTACCGGCCAAACCCTCGCGCAGGGTTTTCACGACCGGAATAGCCGCGCCAACAGCCGCCTCGAAATTCAGCGCACCGCCGTGCTTTTCGGCCAAGTTCGCCAGGCGCAGTCCATGCTTGGCAATCAGGGCCTTGTTTGCCGTGACTACTGATTTGCCGGACTTCAGCGCCGCCTCTATTGCCGAGAGCGCCGGCTCACCCGACCCGCCCATCAGCTCGACAAAACAGTCGATCCCGGGATCGCTGGCAAGGGCCAATGGGTTCTTCGCCCAGCCGACGCCATTGAGGTCAAGGCCGCGCTTTTTCGTCCTGGAGCGCGCGGTGACGGCTGCGACGCGGACGCCGCGCCCGCAGCGGGTCGATAGGCTGCGACCCCGCTGTTCGATGAGACGGACCAATTCGGCGCCAACAGTGCCGAGCCCCGCAATGCCCAGTTTCAGGGGTGCGACCATGACGCAAATAACCTGCCGGAGAGATGATCATCGGGCATGATCTGATCCGAAAACGAGATCGTACTTTTCGGGACCACGCCTATCGCCGATTGGCGAGAGGAACCACGTTGTGCAACGTTTCAATGCCGCTTTCAAGGAACCGTCGCACCCCACGGGCGGCCTGGCGGATTCGTTGTTCGTTTTCCACCATGGCGATCCGAACATAGCCCTCCCCGTGCTCGCCAAAGGCAACCCCGGGGGAAACGACGACCCCGGATTTCTCGACCATCAAAGTGGCAAATTGCATGCTGCCGACGCCGCGGAATGCCGGTGGCAGCGGCGCCCAGGCGAACATTGAGGCTTGCGGTGGCGGAATCTCCCAGCCGGCCCGGCCAAATGATTCGACCAGGGCATCCCGGCGCTTGCGATAGGTATCGCGCATCTCCCTGATGCAATCGTCCGGACCGTTCAATGCGGCGGTCGCCGCGACCTGAATCGGCGTGAACGCGCCGTAGTCAAGGTAGGATTTCACGCGCGCCAATGCAGCGATGATACGCTCGTTGCCGACCGCGAATCCCATGCGCCATCCGGCCATGGAAAACGTCTTCGACATCGAGGTGAACTCCACCGTCACATCGATGGCGCCAGGAACCTGCAACACCGAAGGCGGCGGATTGGCATCGTCGAAATAGACTTCGGCATAGGCAAGATCGGACAGCAGGAAAATCTCATGCTTTTTAGCAAACGCCACAAGATCTTTGTAGAAATCCAGGCTCGCGACGTAGGCCGTCGGGTTCGATGGATAACAGACGATGATGGCGAGCGGCTTCGGAATTGAATGAACGATC
>JAICIT010000312.1 GCA_025960445.1 Bradyrhizobium sp.
AGATCGCATGGTTCTGGCTAAGAGAGCACGCGACCCGTAAACGGAATGCCCCGCCCGCAGCGGGGCGCAGCGAGCGGGGCGGGGCCGTCTAGAGGAACGCTAACCCGGAGGTTAGGCACTCACGTTAGATCACGCGCAGGGAGAAGTTTGTGCGCCAAGCGACTCTTGCACGAAGTTGTTACCGCCGGCGTATCGGTCGAAGATCACCGCATCCGTCGCGTTATCTCAGCACGAAATGCTTGGCCACCGTCAGCGCCCCCACCTCGTCGGTCTCGAGCGCAATCTTCTGCGCAAGCACGACGTCGCCGGCGACCAGGTAGCCGTCGGGCACAAAACACCAGCCAGTTCTCGTCTGGCCGGCATCGTCCATCTCATAGATGTTGGTGCCGGTGCCGTGGCGTATGCGATATCGCTTGCCGCTGTCACAGCCGGTCACGTCGAAATAGCCGAAGCGATCGTATTGAGCCCGTTGCTCCGGCGACAGCCATTCCCGCAACAACTTGATGCCGCGGGCTTCGCGGGCGCGGCCCGGTTCGCGAAACCAGTCGGAAAAGGCTTTTGCCCAACGCGCGCTATTCGTCACCAACTCCCGGCACTGCGCTGTTGCAAAATCTCGCGCTCGCCCGAACATTGACCGGATTTTCAGCCACCAACGAGCCGAGGCACAAACAGCGTTTCTTCCGAGGTGGGGTCAAACTTGCGAATGACTTTCGCATCGCCTGATCCGGTGCGCGTCGCGGCGGTGAAGCCAGCGCCGGTCAATTCCCTGAACCGCTTCTCGGCCCTGGCGAGTTCTTTCGCGTTGTTAGCGTCGAAAACATGCCGCGTGTCGCCGTTGTGATCCATTACGATTTGCACTGCCATCGCTTACACTCCTGATTGCCCGGCAAGATCATAGAAGCAACTATTCAAATTCGACTGTTCTGAAAAAGTTCCGGACCGGTGGAATCAAACCGGATTTTGCGCAATCAATCATCGCCGAAGTCGAACGCAAACCGTTGCGTGTCAACGACTTTGCCGTCCTGCGAGATCGGGACATAAATGCAGGAGCGGCCTTGCGCATCGATCAACTTGATCGCCTGCGGCATTGCATCCGGATATTCCCCGCCGTGCTCCATAGTTTCGAAGCGAAGGCCCGATCCATCCAGATGAGGATCCTGGGGACGCTTTTCCGGCGTCAATTCTTCAAACTTGTGAGTAAGCTTCATTACCAACGCTTAGATACATGATCGACGGTGCTGACATGCCCTTTTGCGGTTTCGCCGGGTGCTCCAGTTCGGCCAACAAGCAAGTGGCTGCCCGGTTCCCGCAACTTGGACTTTTTTCAGGCAAAGGCTGCGCTCGCGCGCAAGGCTGGCCGTCCCGAACAAGGCTTGGCGCTCACGCCTTGGCTTCTCCCACGGTATCCGCGACGTGGGCGCCGCGCCTTCCCAGCGGCTTACCGCCACCTTCGGTGCTATCCACTTTGGTCTGATGCTCAATTTCCGAATTGAGTTCGGCTCCAAACAGGACAACGATCGTGGACATCCACATCCACATCATCAGGCCGATCGCCGCGCCGAGTGAGCCATAGGTCGCGTCGTAATTGGCGTAATTCGCCAGATAATACGAAAGCAGGGCTGAGCCGGCGAGCCACGTCAAGGTCGCAAACACGCTGCCTACGGATAACCATTGCCACTGCGGCGAGCGGCGGCTCGGCCCGAACCGGTAAAGCAGCGCAAGGCCAAGAAGCATCACCACGATCAACAGCGGCCATCTTCCGACCCGGAACAGCATCTCCGTGATCGAGCCGAGACCGATCGTAGCGAGCACGATCGGAAGGGCGACAACTGTGCCGATCGCGATCAGAACCGCCACAAGGCCGCCGAACGTGAAGGCGAGGGAGACCGCGTTCAATTTGAAGAAGCCGCGCTTTTCCTTTTCGTCATAGACGACGTTGAGGGCATCCATGATCGCCTTCATTCCGCCATTCGCGCTCCAAAGCGCGAACAGGAAACTCACGACAAAGGCCGTTCCCAGTTTGAGATTGCCTTTCTCGAGAACACGGCCGACCTGCTCCTTGACGATGTCGAATGCACCCCCCGGCAGCACCCCCGACAGCGTCGATAAGTGATCGTTGATGGTGCTGGGCTTCGCGAACAGCGCATAACAGGACACGATCGCGGTAATGGCCGGAAACAGCGCCAGCAAGCCGTAGAACACTACGCCTGCAGCGACCGCCAGAAGACGATCCTCATTGATCTGCTCGTAGGTTCTTATGAGAATATCTTTCCAGCCGCGCCAGGGAATTTGCCACGGCGTTGCCGCGTGTCGCCCGTGCTGCTCCTCGGCCGAAGCATTGCCGGAGACATTGTTGTTAGCGGCGGGGCGGCTGCCCTCGCGTCCGTTCAAATATCTTACATTTGGCATGGGACATCTTCAGCGGTACCGAATTTTGTCCAATTCCAGAACCGCCGCATCGTTCCCCCGCGCGATTGCGGTGGGCCAGAACAGGCCAGCCGGTGCATTCGAGCGCGAGGCTTGACGGTCAGCTCTTGTTGCCGGGTTCGTGGTATCGGGTGTCGAAGGTGTCATTTCCGCAATGCGAGCATTTGGGAATTTTATGACCTTTGGTCACATGCGTCTGCTGATGACACCGTTCACGTCGGAAGTCGCCGGCTTCTCGGGCGGTTTCGCCAGCCTTGGCTGCCATGCCGATCACTCTCGTTCGTGATCAGGTCTCAGGTCTGACGGGGCCGATGTTTTCAAAAAGTGAAAACGATCAAACCGCAGCGTCTTTCAAAAAGAGACGCCGCGGTCGAAAGAACGTCAGTGCGTCCATGTGTTGCGTCAGTCACAATCGACGGCCGGGCTTAAACCTCGGTGAGACGGTGCCCCAATGTTGTCGGCGCGAAAACGTCGGGCTTTTCCTCGATCGGCTTTGCCGGCAGTTGCAGCACGGTAGCTCTCTGCCCGGGCACGAGATCGGTGAGCAGTACGATCATGCCGTTTGAGAATTCCAGCGCGTCGTGATGCTGGTGGGGCTCGTCGGCCCGTATTCGCCGAAACCGCGCCAGTCGATCGCGGACCTTCTTGCGAAAAATCACGCCATCGGTTTGAACGTCGTCCTCGAACGCCAACTCAGTCCCGGGACGAAGACAAACCGCCATATTCGGATTGTCCGGCGCCGAAAAGCCTCTCGTCGTCGTGTTTGGGAATTTTGTCGAAACCAACGTCTCCGCCAACTCAGCGGGACGATTCGCGACCGCGTGTAAGCTGTAATCGCACATGGATGCGCTCCTGATAAAGGCCGCCCAGCGATTTGAAAACCTTCTTCAATGCCGTTGGTTGCAGCGCCGCCAAAAAAGATGGTGTGAATTGCGAGATACGTACCGATCGCAAGCGCTCGACCAGGGACCGCCACGCCCACCGCGGGCGGCCGGAGCCTCGACTTCACATCGTACCAAAGTTCAGGACGTGAGCCGCTAAATACCGTTTCGGAATGGGGGGACAGTACATTGGCGGCTGCTGTGCAATGCAGCAGCGCGCATACCATTGGTGGCGGCCCTTCAGCCGGTGGCGAGCTGCCGCTCCAGCTCGTGCAGGACCTGATAGCACGGCAAAACCTGGGCGACGCTCGAGTTCGGTTCGCGACCCTCGCGGATGGCGGCGAAGAACTCGCGATCCTGCAGCTCGATCCCGTTCATCGACACGTCCACTTTCGAAACGTCGATCTTTTCATCCTTGCCGTTGAAGAGGTCATCGTATCGCGCAACGTAGGTGCCGGTATCGCCGATGTAGCGAAAGAAGGTGCCGAGCGGGCCGTCATTGTTGAAGGAGAGGCTGAGGGTGCAGATCGCCCCGTTAGCCGCCTTGAGCTGGATTGACATGTCCATAGCAATTCCAAGGGTTGGATGGATCGGTCCCTGGATCGCGTTGGCCTTCACGATGGGCGAGCGGGTCTGATAAGCGAACAGGTCCACGGTGTGGGCCGCGTGATGCCATAGCAAGTGGTCGGTCCAGCTGCGGGGTTGGCCGAGCGCGTTCATGTTGGACCGGCGGAAGAAAAATGTCTGCACATCCATCTGCTGGATATTGAATTCGCCGGTTACGACCTTGCGATGCACCCATTGATGGCTGGGGTTGAATCGGCGGGTGTGGCCGCACATTGCGACCAATCCACTCTGCTTCTGCGCCTCGATGACGGCCTGCGCATCGCGCCAGGAATCCGCGAGCGGGATCTCGACCTGCACATGCTTGCCGGCTTTCAGGCAGGTGATGGATTGTGCCGCATGCATCTGCGTCGGCGTGCAAAGAATGACCGCATCGACTTCAGGGAGGGAAAGGCTGTCGACGAGATCGGTGGTGACGTGCGCGATGCCATATTTGGCAGCTACCTCGCGGGTTGGCTCGAGCCGGCGGCCCACCAATGAGACGACCTCGACGCCTTCGATATTCTTGATGCCGTCCAGGTGCTTGATACCGAACGCGCCGGCGCCGGCGAGGGCGACTTTGATCGTCCTTGTCACTTCAATTGTTCTCC
>JAICIT010000313.1 GCA_025960445.1 Bradyrhizobium sp.
ATGGACGCTGATGTGCCGCTGACGAACGGCATGTGAGGCGGACGGCGAAGTCGTGTGGTTCTGACGCCTCGACGCTGGCGTCAAGTTGGCGGGAAGTGTCCCGCCGATGACGGTGACAATAAAGCCCGATCACCGGGAAGAGCACGAAGGAAACCGTTAAAACCATTGCGTGCGGGAATGCCGGGTGAGTCCGGTGAACCCACAGTGACTACGCTCGTGTGGTTCTATTTTTTCCCACGCGAGGCTGCGGGTGCATCGAGCGCCCGGCATTCCCCACGCCCTCTGATGTTCAGATGGCTTCACACAATACAAAACTCGCGCATATCGCGCGGCGAGATCGCGGAGGTGTGTGTAAATTGTGCCGTCGCCCCCGCGAAGGCGCGGAGCCATAACCACAGGGCTCAGTGGTTGGTCGAAGTGGTCGAGTAGCCGCTTTCAACACCGACGACGGGGATTATAGGTGCAAGTACGGTGAAATGATATCACCGGTCTTCATCCCGACCCGATCTTCGTGGAGTCGAGACGAGCGAAGCTCGCCTGGCGCGAAGCGCCGGGTGGGGGTAACTCGCGCACAACGAAACCGACCCCACCCGTCACATCGTTCGCGCGCGCTCACGACGTGCCACCCCAGAGCGAGCTTCTCTCGTCTCGACCCCACAAAACTGGGAGGGAGAAGAAAGAGTGAGATTCGCTCAGGCATTTACGCGCCGGGCAGCTACTGACATTTGCCGATAACGAGGCTATATCAGCCCCGCCCGGCACGTCCGGGCTTTTGGCGTTTGAATTGGAACGGGAAAATGACGGGATCGACACGATCAAGCGAAGGGCTCGACGACCGCCGCAAGCGGCTGTTGTTTCGCTGCTGGCATCGCGGCATCCGCGAGATGGATCTCATTCTCGGCCGTTTTGCCGATGCCGAAATCGCAAATCTGTCGGACGACGAATTGGCTGACCTTGAATTTCTAATGGAGGTGCCTGATCCCGACCTTTATGCGGCGCTGACCGGAAACGTGCTGCCTGCGCCGGAATTTGCCAATGGCCTGTTTGCCCGGATCAAGTCGTTCCGTATGGATTCCGACGCATGAAGCAGCCTGTACGATCGCCAGCCGAATTGCTTGCCCCTGGCCGACCGCTGACGTTTGCGAATGTCGCCGAGGGCGCGGAAGGTCTGGTGATCTCGGATCTCGCTCGCGCCGTCGCCGCGAAAGCCCGCCCGCCGGCCGTCAGCCTTGCCGTGATCTGCCGGGATGGCCCGCGGATGCAGCAATTGGCGCGCGCGCTCGAGTTCTTCGCGCCGGATTTGCCGGTACTGCAGTTTCCAGCGTGGGACTGCCAGCCTTACGATCGTGTTTCGCCGCATGGCGGCGTGCTGGCCCAGCGTCTGACAACCCTGGCGCGGCTGTCCCGGCTGGTCGGTAGCGACAAGCCACTGATCGTGCTCACCACCGTCAATGCCATCGTACAGCGGGTGCCGGCACGCCAGACGATAGCAGCGCAAGCGCTCTCGGTTGCCCCCGGCCATATCGTACCGATGGACTCGATTGTGTCCTGGCTCGAGCATAACGGGTACAGCCGCTCCTCGACCGTGCGAGAGTCTGGCGAATACGCGGTGCGCGGCGGCATTCTCGATCTGTTTCCGGCCGGACTTGATCAGCCGGTCCGTTTCGATTTTTTCGGGGACAGCCTGGAATCGATCCGCTCGTTCGACGCGGAAACGCAGCGCACGCTGCTCGACATGCGCTCGCTCGACCTGGTTCCGATCTCCGAGTTTCAGCTGGTGACAGAAACCATCCGCCGGTTTCGGATGGGCTATGTGGCAGCCTTCGGCGCTCCCGAACGTGACGACCCCCTGTACGAGGCTGTCAGTGAAGGCCGCCGTCATCCCGGCATGGAGCATTGGCTCCCGCTGTTTCAGGAGCGCATGGACACGCTGTTCGATTATCTGGACGGCGCACCCGTTGCGATCGAGCCCCAGAGCGAAGACGCGGCGCGCGAGCGGTTCAAGCAAATAGCCGATTATTACGAGGCCCGACGCGAGGCCCTGGAACATCCCGGCGGCGGTGCCGTCTACAAGCCTTTGCCGCCCGACCGGCTCTATCTGACAGAGCAAGAATGGACGACGCGTCTGGACCAATCCGCGGTGGCGCGATTGACGCCGTTCGCCGTGCCGGAGGGCAGCACCAACGCGCTGGATGCCGGTGCACGGCAAGGACGCAACTTTGCTCCTGAACGTACCGATGGCTCGGTCAACGTGTTCGAAGCTGTTGTCGCGCATGTGCAGGCCCTTCACGCCAGCCGCAAGAAGGTGGTGATCGCTCTCTGGAGTGAGGGATCGCGCGACCGCATGAGCAGCATGCTGCGGGATCATAAGCTAGCCAATCTCACCAGCGTCAACACCTGGCGAACGGTCCAGGCCACGCCGCGCAACGAGACCATGCTCGCGGTGCTCGGAATGGAATCCGGGTTCGAAACCGACCACGTCGCCATCATCAGCGAGCAGGATATCCTTGGCGACCGGCTGGTTCGACCGCGCAAGGCCAGCCGAAAACTCGACAACTTCATCTCGGAAGTCACAAGTCTAGCCAGTGGCGATCTGGTCGTTCATGTGGAGCACGGAATCGGCCGCTTCGTAGGCCTCCAGACCCTCGAAGTTGCCGGCGCTCCGCACGATTGCCTGGAACTGCATTATGCGGCCGAGACCAAGCTGTTTCTGCCGGTGGAAAACATCGAACTGCTGTCACGTTACGGCTCCGACCACACCAATGTCGAACTTGATCGGCTGGGAGGCAGTGGCTGGCAGGCGCGGAAAGCAAAACTCAAAAATCGCATACGTGAAATCGCGGGCGAACTGATCAAGATCGCAGCCGAACGCCATTTGCACGAGGCGCCGAAACTGCCGGTGCAGCCTCACGTCTATGATGAATTCTGCGCGCGCTTTCCCTATGAGGAAACCGAGGATCAGCTCGCGGCCATCAATGCGGCCCTGAAGGACCTCGAAAGCGGGCGCCCGATGGATCGGCTGATTTGCGGTGACGTTGGTTTTGGTAAAACCGAGGTGGCGCTACGTGCGGCGTTCGCCACCGCGCTTGACGGCAAGCAAGTCGCGGTCGTGGTGCCGACAACGTTACTTGCGCGCCAGCACAGCAGAACCTTTGCAGATCGGTTCCGTGGCTTTCCGGTTCAAGTTGCGCAGGCTTCGCGCCTGATCGCGCCCAAGGAACTGACGCAGGTCAAGAAGCGGATCACGGATGGCTCCGTGGATATTGTGGTCGGCACGCATGCGCTGCTCGGCAAATCCATAAAGTTCAGAGACCTTGGACTGCTGATCGTGGACGAGGAGCAGCATTTCGGCGTCAGTCATAAAGAGCGTTTGAAACAGTTGCGCGCCGAGGTGCACGTGCTGACCCTGAGCGCAACGCCGATCCCGCGTACGCTGCAACTGGCTCTGACCGGCGTGCGGGATCTTTCGATCATCGCTTCGCCACCCGTCGATCGGTTGGCGGTCCGCACCTTTGTCGCGCCACACGATCCATTGATGATCCGAGAGGCATTGTTGCGCGAGCGCTATCGGGGCGGACAGGCATTTTATGTGGTGCCGCGGATCGAGGATCTCGCAGGCGTCAAGGAGTTCCTGGACAAGAACGTTCCGGAGATGAAGGTCGCGGTTGCGCACGGCCAGATGCCGCCGACGATTATCGAGGACATCATGTCGGCCTTCTACGACGGCAAATACGACATCCTGCTCTCGACGACGATCATTGAATCCGGCCTCGATATCCCCACGGCGAACACGCTGATCGTGCATCGGGCCGACATGTTCGGATTGGCTCAGCTCTATCAACTACGCGGACGGGTAGGGCGCTCGAAGCTGCGGGCCTATGCGCTCTTCACATTGCCGGCGCAACAGAAGATCACAGCGCAAGCCGAGCGTAGGCTCAAAGTGCTGCAGTCGCTTGAAACGTTGGGCGCTGGATTCCAATTGGCATCGCACGACTTGGATATTCGCGGCGCCGGCAATCTGCTCGGCGAGGAACAGTCCGGCCATATCAAGGAGGTTGGGTTCGAGCTTTATCAGTCGATGCTGGAGGAGGCGATCCTCAACCTCAAGGCAGGGGTGGTTGAACCGGCAGCGGATCGCTGGTCGCCGCAGATCACCGTCGGCATGCCTGTGTTGATTCCTGAAGAATACGTTGCCGACCTGTCGGTGCGTTTATCGCTCTACCGGCGATTGGCGGATCTCGACACCGACGACGAAATCGAGAATTTCGCGGCCGAGTTGCGCGACCGTTTCGGCGTGTTGCCGGATGAAGTGCGGTACCTGTTCAAGGTGGCTACGATCAAAGCGTACTGCCGCCGGGCCAATGTCGAGAAGGTCGACGCCGGGCCGAAGGGCGCTGTTATCACCTTCCGTGACAATAAATTCGCGCAGCCGGACCGGTTGGTCTATTTCATCCGCCAGCACGGCCAGGCCGCACGCGTGAGGCCGGATATGAAGGTGGTGTTCTTCCGGGAGTGGGATAC
>JAICIT010000314.1 GCA_025960445.1 Bradyrhizobium sp.
CGCCGAGCGCGACTTCGGGTGCGTCTCTCGGCGGGCCTGCGGCATGTCTGGCCGGCAGTTGTTCGCAGGCCACGCTGCAGCAGATCGCGAGCGCGGAAGCGACAATGCCTGTGCTGCATCTCGATCCCGAGCAGGCGGTGGCGGGAAAAGATGAAGCCGGGCGGGCGCTGGGCTGGGCCAGGGACCGGCTGAAGCAGGGCCCAGTCCTGATCGCCAGCAGTTCGAGGCCCGAGCAGGTCAGCGCCTTGCAGGCCCGGCATGGCCGCGACAGGGCCGGCCATGCGATCGAGCAGGCGATGGCGGATATCGCCGAGGGCTTGGTCCAATTGGGGGTACGACGGCTCGTCGTCGCCGGCGGCGAAACCTCCGGCGCCGTAGTGGATCGCCTGGAGATTCCCGGTTTCCTGGTAGGCCCCGAAATCGCTGCCGGCGTGCCGGTGCTGGCAGCCGTTGGCGCCAGACAGGGCCCGATGCTGCTCGCCCTAAAATCCGGCAACTTCGGCGGACCCGAATTCTTCTCCGACGCGCTCAAACTGATGCGTTGACCGCGCGCGGCGCGTTGCGAAGCGGCCGCAGCGAATCCTAAGGCTGTCGTCACCTGCAGGTCAGCCTCCGGGCTGGACCGTCACTGGTGCCACCGCTTACCCGCGCTTCTTCCGATGGAACTTTTTGGGGTTGTTCCGCATGGAATCGTGCTGGTGTCCTGGAGGCGGATCATGAGCAAACGCGTGCCATCATCGCCCGGCGATCGGGATCTAAATGCCAAAGCAACGGAAGCCCTTGCGAAGGCCCGAAAAATGCGCCCCGGACCCGAGCGGACGGAAGCGCTCAAGAAGGCGGAAAAACTGCGGCAGACCGCGAATACGTACAATTATCTGTTTTCCAGTGAACTGAAGCGGCCCGATTGACGGGAGCTCTCTCCAGCTTGTGCGGCAACGAACAGCCGCGCCCAATTCAATTCGAAATTTCCGGAAACCAGCCGACGCCGCATTGGTTAGGCCAGTGCTAGCTGGTGAATCTGATGCGCATGCCTGCTCTCGCGACCGAGTTGCTCGCGGCCATGATTGAAGGGACCGGGAGCAAGGTATGAAATTGGCTACTCTGGCGTTCTTGGCCTTTGTCGCAGCGCTCGCCTTTTTGACCCTCTTTATCGCGGACCGCGAAAAGCAGGCGGGCGTGGAAAGACTCTCGAACTACAAGATTCCCCCTCACTCGACGCTGGATAGAAATTCGGACGTCAATCTGGTCAGCACGCCCAGCCGATGACCGGCCTTTTCACCAAGGAAATGAGGCGACGTAGGTACTCGAGGCGGCAACACGGGTGGACTGGTAGCCCGTGAACATCTGCCCAGCGATAAACATTCCGGCCGCAAACGCCAAAACCAACATCGCGCTCGCCAACTGAGAGTGTTCGCTCATTCCGCCTATGCCGGGTTCAATCTCTGCAAACACGAAAACGTTAGCAGGGGCAGTAAGTTCCCGGGCGAAAATCCAGGATGGAACCGTCCAAAATGGAACCATTATGGCGGGAAAGAGTCTTGTTCTGGAGATGCGCCTCAGGGCCGTAACAGGCCTTGAGAGCCAAGGAGGAGGAGAAGCAATGTTCAGGAAAGCAATGATCGGCGCGTTTGCTGTTGTGCTCGCTGCGGCCGTGCCAACCGTCGCTTCGGCGCGTGCCGGCGGAGGCCATCACGGCGGCTTCCATGGCGGCGGTTTTCACCACCACGGCGGGTTCCCCGGCTCGGGCATCGCAGCAGGCGCGATCGGGCTAGGGCTCGGCTTAGCAACCGCACCTTTTGCTTACGGTCCTTATTACGGGAGCTACGGCTATTACGGCGGCGGATGCTACCTCGCGCCGCGACGCGTGTGGACACCCTATGGCTGGCGTGTGCGCCGCATTGAAGTATGCGACTAAGCGGCATTCGGCAGTAAGGCAGCTTGACTGAGAAAGCCGCCACCCGGTCAGGGTGGCGGCTTTTTTTGATGCGTCGAGCGGGACCGCAGTAGCTAGCTTTGTGCTTTCCGGATCATCACCACCAGGCGGATTCTTGGGGATCAGGATTCAGCGGTCTCGCGTTCGCGCCGGCTTGCTTGCTGATGTTCGACCGAGAGCGAGCGATAGTGGGCGGCCATCTCTCTGTAATGCCGCCGCGATACCGGATCCGCGGCTTGTTCAGCCCGTTCGTCGAACATCCGGGCGCGCTCAATCAGATCTTTGGCGTTAGGCATTGGACACCTCGGTTCTGAAATCGCGATCTACCATGCAATATGGGGCTTCCAGCTTTGTCGCAGCAGACGCCCCGTCTTCAAATAGGTGTGTGGAGTTCGCCCCGGCTTGCATGGAAGTGAACGCCCAACGGCTTGGCAGGCGTTGGCTATTTGCCTCGCTTCGGGTAAATCAGCGCCACTGAAGGGTCTCGGGCGCGTCAATGCCATCCGCGTCGCTCGATAGAGGAACTGCCGCGGCATGATCGCACTGGTCCGCATAGCGCTGAGCCGGCCGTATACCTTTGTGGTGCTGGCGCTGCTTCTGCTGATCATCGGGCCGCTTGCCGCGCTGCGCACGCCGACCGACATTTTCCCGGACATTCGGATCCCCGTGATCGGCGTGGTCTGGCAATATACCGGCCTGCCGCCGGACCAGATGGCTGGGCGCATTGTCACCCCGTTCCAGCGCGCGTTGACGACGACCGTCAACGACATCGAGCACATCGTCGCCAACTCGTATAACGGCGTCGGTATTATCAAGATATTTTTTCAGCCGAACGTGGATATCCGCACCGCGAACGCCCAGGTGACGGCGATTTCGCAAACCATGATCAAGCAGTTGCCCCCGGGCGCGACCCCGCCGCTGATCCTCAATTACAGTGCCTCCACGGTTCCGATCATCCAGGTTGCCTTATCGGGCGAAGGTCTGACCGAGCAAAACCTGGCCGATATCGGCATCAACCAGTTGCGAACGCCATTGGTCACGGTGCCGGGCGCAGCGATTCCTTATCCATTTGGCGGCAAGCAGCGCCAGATACAAATCGATCTTGATCCATCGGCGCTGCAGGCGCGCGGCTTGTCCGGACAGGATGTGGCGAATGCGCTCGCCGCGCAGAATTTGATCACGCCGGCGGGGACTACGAAAATCGGCGGCTTCGAATATGTCATTCAGCTCAACAACTCGCCCCTGAGGATGGAGGACCTCGGCAACCTGCCGATCAAGGCCGTGAATGGCGCGATGGTCTATGTTCGCGATGTCGCCAGCGTGCGGGACGGCAATCCGCCACAAACCAATATCGTTCACGTCGACGGCAACCGCTCGGTCCTCATGATGGTCCTGAAAGCGGGCTCGATCTCGACGCTCGATATCATCGCCGGCATCAAGCAGAAGGTCATCGACGTCAAGGACTCGCTGCCCGAGGCGCTCAAGATTGGATTCATTGGCGACCAGTCGTTGTTTGTCCGGGGCGCCATCAGCGGCGTCGCATATGAGGGGGTCATCGCGGCCTTGCTGACCAGCGTGATGATTCTGCTGTTCCTGGGAAGCTGGCGTTCGACCATTATCATTGCCGTCTCGATTCCGCTGTCCGTGCTCGGCGCAATCGTGATGTTGTCGGCGATCGGCGAGACTCTCAACATCATGACCCTCGGCGGTCTCGCGCTGGCCGTCGGCATTCTCGTCGATGACGCCACCGTCACGATCGAGAACATCAATTGGCATCTCGAACACGGCAAGCCGGTCGAAACGTCGGTTCTCGACGGCGCCAACCAGATCGCGACCCCGGCGTTCGTCTCGTTGCTGTGCATTTGCATCGTGTTCGTGCCGATGTTTTTTCTGGAGGGCGTCGCGCGCTTCCTGTTCGTGCCGATGGCGGAAGCGGTGATGTTCGCGATGGCGTGGTCATTCATCCTGTCGCGTACGCTGGTGCCCACTATGGCGAAGTATCTGCTGCGAGAGCATGAGCTTCATGGGGAAGCCGGCGAGCCGCCGCGATCGCGCAATCCGCTGGTGCGGTTTCAGCGCGGATTTGAAGCACGGTTCGAGCGCGTTCGCGGTAGCTACCGTGAGCTGCTGTCGATGGCGATGCGGCGCCGTCCGATTTTTGTGGTCGGGTTCCTGGGTGTGGTTGCGGCTTCATTCCTGCTGGTGCCGTTTCTCGGCCGCAACTTCTTTCCGTCGGTCGATTCCGGCTCGATCCTGATGCATGTTCGTACCCAGATTGGCACCCGCGTCGAGGAAAGCGCCAACCAATTCGCCGATGTGCAGAAGGCGATCCGCAAGATCATTCCGCCGGGGGAAATTGATACGCTCGCGGACAATATCGGCATGCCGATCAGCGGCATTAACATGACCTACAACAACACCGGGGTGATCGGCTCGCAGGACGGCGACATCCAGATCAAGTTGAAAGAAGGCCATCGGCCGACCAACGAATATGTGCAGATGCTAAGGGAGCAGCTTCCGCGCGCCTTTCCGGGAATGACGTTCGCGTTCCTGCCCGCCGATATCGTCAGCCAAATCCTGAA
>JAICIT010000315.1 GCA_025960445.1 Bradyrhizobium sp.
CCGACAAGCCTGACGGCGGCAGGTGCGTTCCTCAAGCATGTGCTGGTGCCCGGTAGCCTGCAAAACAAAACCGGTCCGAGTATCGCTACGGAATTTGGCGTGCTGCTTCCGGACAGCACGGGCAATTCGGGCGTCGGCGCAAGCCTCGCCGCGATCGTGTCGCAACGTTGGGATTGGGGGACAATTCACCTCAACGCCGAGACCGCGCTCACCCGCGACCACCATGGCGATGTTTTTCTTGGCGCCATTCTCGAAGGACCGTCGACCTGGACGGTTCGTCCGGTCGCAGAGGTTTTCTACGAAAACGAGTTTGGAAAGGAGCAGACGATTTCAGGCCTGGTCGGCCTGATTTACCGGGTGCGCGACAATCTCAGCTTCGACGTCGCGATACGTCACGCGCTCACAAACGCGCATCCCGTGAACGAAATCCGAGCGGGCTTGACCTTCGGCTTTCCGCTTTCCTTTTTCGAAGGTCACGCCACGCAACGGGAAGCATCGCCAGTTTTGCCTCGATAGCCTAGCGATCCCGATTGTCCGGATGCGCCCGCCAATCGCGGCCTACGGTTTCGTGGTCCTTATCGGTCGCAGCAGCTCCGGCGTGATCTTTCTCGCCTCCCTCCGCTTTCCAGTCGCGCTTGATTTTGACGTCTTCCGCGCGACTGCGATCCTGCTCGCGGGATTGTTCTGACTGCTGGGGCGTTTGCGGGGCTTGAACGGGCGGGGATTGAGCTTGAACCGGCGTTAACCCCGCTTGTGCGGTCGCGAAAGCCAGTGCGAGTGCAGCAAAAAACTTCATGGTCATTTCCTCCATCGGAACCCATTTCAACGTTTGTTGCTGCCCTTTGTTCGAAGATCAGCGATGTTTTGCTGCAAAATGGAACAACGGAACCGGCGCCCCACGATTGCCGCGACGCTTCAAAGCTGCAACGCTGAGGAATTGCCTGATCTCATCACAGTGTGATTCGATGCGCTTTTCCTGGACGTTGGCACTTCTGGTGGTGCTTTCTTCCGTCGGGACGGTCTCCGCCCAGGAGGATAAGAAAACTGATGACCTGAAGCCGGCCGATCCCGACACAGGTGAAAGCACGGTCGAAGAGACGACGCTTGGCTTGCTGCCAAATCCCTTCGAGAAGAAAGGGTTCAAGTTCGCTGTCACCTACATCGGCGAAATCCTGGGCAACCCCAGTGGAGGCCAGAAGAGAAGTGCGGTTTACGAAGACCGCTTCAACTTCGCGCTCGACGTGGACTTTGAAAAACTTGCAGGGCTGAAGCAGCTCGCCCTGCATGCCAACGTGTTTCAGATTGACGGCGGCGGGCTCTCGCGCGGCACTCTTCTGAACTACATGGTGGTCAGCGGTATCGAAGCTTTGCCATCGACGCGCCTGTACGAAATCTGGCTTGAGCAAAAATGGGGAACCAAGCTCGCTGTTCGGGCCGGTCAGCTTGCGGCCGACACCGAATTCATGACCGCGAAATACACCGACGTTTTCACCAATGCCTCACTCGGCTGGCCGGTAGGGCTGTCACTCAACATGCCGAGCGGCGGCCCCTCCCCGCCGCTCGCAACCATGGGTACGCGATTGCGCGCCGATGTCTCGGATAATCTTACCTTGATCGGCGCAGTGTTTGACGGCAACGCCGCCGGACCCGGCCAAAACGATCCGCAGCTTCGTGACCGTTACGGGGTGAACTTCCGAGTAAATGATCCGCCCCTGGTTTTGGGCGAAGCACAGTTCCAGTGGAACGCGAAAAAAGGCGATCCCGGTTTGGCTGGGAAGTTCAAAGTTGGAGGCTGGCGCCATTTTGGGGATTTTGCCGATCAACGCTTTAGCGCCTCGGGTCTCTCGCTGGCTGACCCGGCTTCCGGTGGCGCAGCCGCAACCCTGCAAGGAGATTTTGGCGTCTACTCGGTTTTCGAGCAAAAGCTCTATCGGGTCGGCAACGACACCGACCGTGGCGTCGGAATATTTGCGCGCGCCTCATACAGCCCACCGGATCGCAATCTGATCGATATTTATGCTGATGCGGGAATCGAATTCGTCGGGCTCAGCGACCAAAGGCCAAAAGACAAATTCGGGATTGCCGCAGCCTATGCGCGGGTCTCACCGCGTGCGCGCGCGCTTGATGGTGATTTTCAGCAGATTTTCGGACCGAGCTGGCCGGCGCGCAGTTTCGAGAGCCTGGTCACGATGGTGTACCAATACGAGTTGCGAGCGGGCTGGACCTTACAGCCGAATTTTCAGTACATCACCCATCCGGGTGGCGGGGCGACCAACCCTCTTTCGACTACTCCGGGCAAAGTGCTCAAGGATGCCGCCGTTCTGGGCTTGCGTACGGTCGTCAAATTCTGACCGACGCGATAAGCGCTCCGGAGTTCATGAGGCTTTCACCGCCACGAAGACCAGAGAGGCGAGTAGGCCCAAGCCACAAAGTACAAAAACTGCTGTGGGTTGATCGACAATTGAGAGTGACGGAAACGCGCGCGCAAATAGTCTCGCTAATGCTGTCATCTCAACACTCCGAACTATCAATCGACATGGGACTAATACGTAGAGCACGCGTTCAATCATGTATGTGAACTGGAACACACATTGCGGAACACGCCTTGCGACAATTCGGTGCGCAAACGCTCCGAATGGCCGCCGAAGGCGTCCGCCTGGCGTCCGTCGACCCGGAATGAGTTCGTCCGTCGCAGAGGTTTTTTGCGAAAACGAGTTTGGAAAGGAGCAGATGATTCAGGCCTGGTCCACCTGATTTACCGGGTGCGCGACAATCTCAGTTTGGACGTCGCGATACGTCACGCGCTCACAAACGCGCATCCCTTGAACGAAATCCGAGCCGGCTTGACCCGCTTTATTCAGCCGCCTCGACATTTGGGGGTATTGCGACACGCGACAGCGGCGATACGGCCGGACCGTTCAGGCAGCTTCCGTCGGGCGCAAACTGCGAGCCGTGACATGGGCAGTCCCAGCATTGTTCGAGCGAGTTCCAGTGCACGACGCAGCCCAGATGAGTGCAGCTTGCAGAGTGCAGGTGCAATGTCCCATTGCGATCGCGGCAGGCAGCGATCTTTTTCAAGCCGCTGCGAACCAACCGACCTTCCCCGGGGTGAAGCCGTTCCACTGATGCCATGGTATCGGCCGTGAGGTACTCAGCAAAATTTTTGAGCGGGGTAATGTTCTCGGTCAGGAATTCAGTGATGTTCTTGTGAATCTTGCGGTCCGGAGCATAAACCTTCTCCCACGGACTGCCCCCCTTAGTGATCAGATCCGAAATCAGAATAGCTGCGACTAGCCCGTTGGTGATGCCCTGGCCGGAGTCACCGCTCACCATGAACACGTGCTGCTCGTCTGGACTGCGACCGACGAAGCCGACGAAGTCGGTGGGCTCGAGAACCTGGCCAGACCAGCGGTGAGTGATCTCACGCAGGTTGGGCAGCCGATCGCGCGTCCACTGCTCGAGTTTTGCGAAGCGTTGAGGTCCGTCATCTGCTTCGCCTGACTTGTGGTCTTCGCCACCCACGATCACGATGTCATCGTCGCTCGAGAACGGTTGCAGGCGCACATAGTGGTACGGATCGAGGGTGTCCCAATACAGCGCATCGGGTAGCGTGCGCGCCGGAATTTTCGCTGCGATTGCGTAGGTGCGATAAGGTGCCTGCTTTGTATGAATGGCAACCCGGAGATTCACTGGCGAGTTCGTGGCGACGACCACGTCTGTGGCTTGCAACGTGTGACCTGTAGCGGTCTTGACCCGAACGTTGCGCGAGCCCGGCTCGATGGCTTCGACGCAACTCTCGCTATACAGCCTCGCGCCTCGTCTCTGCAGAGCCTTGATAAGTCCCGCGAGGTATTTCGTCGGATGGAAGCGAGCTTGGCGGGGGAAGCGCAGTGAACGGGAAACGCTCGCCGCATGTATCTTTGTCGGCTCGTGACACTGCTCCACCGGAATGCCGAGGCGCCTGCAGGCATCGAATTCCTCATCGAGGTGCGTGACAGGGGTGTCGGGCGCCAGCACCCAATAACCGTCGACCCGGGCAAAGTCGCAATCGATGCCCTCCGTGGATTGAATGGCTTCCGCACGGTCGATGGCCTCAGCGACACTCCGATAAAATAATCTAGCTTCATCTTCACTGCGGACCCGGATCAGCTCTTTGTAATCGTCGTCCAATGCGGTTGCGAGGTGCGCAGTTGTGCGCGCCGTCATGCCGCCGCCGATCCGACCACGATCGAGCACGATCACGGAGCGGCCGCGCGCAGCAAGCTCGTACGCCACCGATAATCCGGCAATGCCGGCGCCCACAACCACGACATCGGCGCGGTCCGACGCGGACAGGGTCGGCGTGACCGGCATCGGCGTGTCCATCCAAAGCGAGTGCGTGTACTCGTCCGCGACATTCATGGCTGTTCCTCCAACCTGAAAGGATGTGCGGTAAACCGCCGCCACTTCGCCGAGTTCCCGCGGCTCTCTGCTGCGCCGCGGAAGGAATCCAGGTCGGCCGCGATCCGGGCGCGC
>JAICIT010000316.1 GCA_025960445.1 Bradyrhizobium sp.
CCGGAGCCTTTGCTTGAGCCTTTGCTGTTGTGTAGCTCGAACCGAACTAGTGCCTCGTCCCGGAGCCGTTGAGGCCCTGGTGCGCTTCCCGGTTGGACTGGGCCATAAAGCCCTCCCAGGGCCGGAAGCTCTGCCGGGCAAGCTCGGTTTGCAACCCACAAATCTTCTGCATTTCAGATACGAACGTTTGGTACGCCTGCTTTGCGAATTCGACCTGAACCTCCACGGCCTTGTCGAGTGACCGCACGCGCGCGAGCCGGTCGAGATAGGAGCGCGTCTGTTCGAGCGATTTCCTGGTGTAGTCGCCGTAGGCATTGGCGATCGTCTGCAGACCGACGGGCGCGAGATCGGAGCGCGCGGCCTCGGTCATCGATGCTGCGTCACTCTGCACGGCTTGCGCGCCGGTCGAGGGAACGGCGGTAAGGCCGGTCGGTCGAATTGCCGCGCTGATCGGGGTCTCGCCGGCGGGCTCATCTTCCGTGCTGAAAGCGGCGACATCGGTTGGTTCGGCCGTTACGGCGAACGTTTCTTCCGGCTCGGGTTCTTGCCGCGGCTTCGCAGCCATCTTCTTATCGGATTTCGGAGTCACCTTTTGATCGGATTCCTGATTCCGCTGCTCCGCCTTTCGGTTGCGCCGGCCGGACTTGCCGGTCGGCTTGTTGTGATCTGTACTCGCCATTTTTTTATCTCCAATGCTCCGATTTCTGCTTCAATCATGGACTCTCCGCCATGTTCACGCTGGAATCGCGGTTCCCAGTTGTTCGTTATGCGGCGTGGATGTGTTGAGATTTTGAAGAGCGCCACGGTCGGGTTACTTCGATCCGTCGGTCCGATACAATAACAAAAAAGGGAAAACGAAATGCGGATGATTATTTTGGCAGTGCTGGCAATGATGAGTTCCGTCGCGCTGGCCGATGACATCGATGACGCGCACCGGCAAGCCATATCGGGGCGCGACTCCTACTGGAACTGCCTGGCCCGGCTGTATCAACGCGAAGGCAACGGGACCTTGTCCGGACCAGATTTCACCTCATTGATCGCCAATGCCTGTCCTTCCGAGCGGCAGAATTTTCGAGTGACGCTGATGGATTTCTTGTCGCTTCAATTCCCGGATGTTGATGCCGGCGCGCATATGACGACGGCGAACAACGCCATTGCATCCGCGCAAAAGGACGTGGTGACGGCATTCGTCAAGCACAAGGCTGCGGCGAAGTAGCGCCCGCGGCGGTACTTACGAACCGCCTTGTGATACGATGGCGCGACACACAACCGGAACTTCAAAATGAATTCGGAAAGACTGGCGGGCATTCTCGGCACTATTGTTGCGATCGTGGCTCTGGCTGCCGCCATCGGATATGGGCCGCTTGGCCAATCCGGAAAAGCTCAAAAACCAGCTCAAAAAGTCGAGCAACCGGCCACAGCACCGGCCCCGGCCCCAAGAGGACCGGTAGTGAGGGAGGTGCCGCAGTAGCGCGAACCGATATACAGGTTTGGCCTCTTGCGGCCGGTCCACCCAGTTCCTATCTGCTGTTCAACGGCGACGTCGATGCTTGATAGCTCCGGCGCTGGGACGACCACTGAATAGCTCGGTAGCGCCGGATGTACGCGCGCCTTCTGTTCGTGGTCGTTGGCATTTCTGGGGCTGTTTTGTTTTGCGTGCGCCAGCCCGGAACTCCGCCTTGGCTTCTCTTGAGCCTATCGGATATACGCTGGCTTCATGAATGAAGCCATCAGGCCCAATCCCGAGGTTCCACCGCCGGTGATTGCGGCCCCGCAGCTTTCGGTCATCATCCCAACCTTCAACGAACGGGACAACGTCGTCACGTTGTTTCGCCGGCTGGAGACTGCGCTTGCCGGCGTGAACTGGGAGGCGATCTTTGTCGATGATAATTCCCCGGATCGCACCTGGGACGTGGTGCGCGGACTGGCGCGGCAAGATCCTCGCGCACGCTGCATTCGCCGAATCGGACGGCGCGGCCTGTCGGGCGCCTGCATCGAGGGCATTCTGGCGTCGAGCGCACCTTGTGCCGCCGTAATCGATGCCGACCTGCAGCACGATGAGACGCAACTGCCGAAGATGCTGGGGCTGCTGCAAGCCGATACTGCCGATCTCGTGGTCGGCAGCCGCTACGTCGAAGGCGGCAGCGCCGATAGCTTCAACAAGCAACGTGCCGGGGCCAGCGCACTCGCGACCGAACTCGCCAGGGGCGTGCTGCGCGTCAAGATCGCCGACCCCATGAGCGGATTTTTCATGATCCGCCGCGATCGCTTCGAACAATTGGCGCCGCAGCTCTCGACCCAAGGTTTCAAGATCCTGCTGGACATCGTCGCCACCGGTCGGGGCAGTTTGCGCGTCAAGGAAATTCCCTACACGTTCGGTTCTCGCCTTCACGGCGAGAGCAAGCTCGATTCCATGGTGGCGCTGGACTTCCTGGGCCTGTTGTTGGCAAAGCTGACGCGCGATGCCGTGACATTGCGGTTTCTGCTCTTTGCAATGGTGGGCTCGCTAGGCGTGCTGGTGCATTTCGCGGCGCTGTACACAGCGCTCGAAGCCTTTGCTGTTCCATTCCCCGAAGCTCAGGCGTTCGCCGCGTTCTGCGCCATGACCAGCAATTTTGTTCTCAATAACTTCTTTACCTACCGCGACCTGCGGTTGAAGGGCTTTGCGATCCTGCGTGGCCTGTTGCTGTTCTATCTGGTGTGCAGTGTCGGGCTTCTTGCCAACGTCGGCGTGGCGTTCTCGGTTTACGACCAGGAGCCGATCTGGTGGTTGGCGGGAGCGGCCGGCGCGCTGATGGGCGTGGTTTGGAATTACGCAATGTCCGGACTGTTCGTCTGGCGCAAGCGATGATCGGGCGATGAGCGCGAGCGAGGCGCGGCTCGTCCATCAAACTGCGCTGATCATATCCGCGCTGGTGGTGCTGCGATTGATCGCCGCCGCCTGGACGCCGCTGACTTTCGATGAGGCCTATTACTGGACGTGGTCAAAGCATTTGGCCGGCGGTTACTATGACCATCCGCCTGCGGTCGCGGCCATCATCGCCCTCGGCACCATGATCGCCGGCGATACCGAACTCGGCGTCCGGCTGGTCTCGATACTGCTGGCGCTGCCGATGAGCTGGGCCTTATTCCGCGCCGGCTCCATCCTGTTCGACGCGAGGGTAGGCGCTACCGCGACGATCCTGCTGAACGTCACGCTGATGGCGGCGGTTGGAACGCTGGTGGTCACGCCGGATGCGCCGTTGCTGGTCTCCTCAAGTTTCGTTCTGTTTTTTCTGGCGAAGGTCATGGAGACCGGGCGGGGCGTGTGGTGGCTCGCGGCGGGCGCCGCGGTCGGCGCGGCGCTGTTATCGAAATACAGCGCGCTGTTTTTTGGCCCGGCGATCCTGATCTGGCTGGTGAGCGTTCCCGGTCTGCGGCGCTGGCTGATATCGCCGTGGCCCTACCTGGGAGGATTGGTTGCGCTGACGCTGTTTTCGCCGGTCATCCTCTGGAATGCCGATCACCACTGGGTTTCCTTTATCAAGCAGATGGGCCGCGCGCGCATCGAGGATTTCCGTCCGACCTTTATTGCCGAACTGATCCCGACGCAGATCGCATTCGCGACGCCGTTGATCTGGATTCTCGGCGCGATGGGCCTTTACGCCCTTTTTAGGCCGGGGCCCGGCAAACCGGCTTCACGAATCTTGATTGAGTCAATGTTCTGGACCATTGCGCTCTATTTCACCTGGCATGCGTTTCATGCTCGGGTCGAAGCCAACTGGTTCGCACCCATTTACCCGGCATTCGCGATTGCGGCTGCGGTCGCCGGCCACCGGATGCGATGGGAGGCGCGCCAGCAGCGCATTGCTGATTTTTGCCTTCGCTGGGCTCTGCCGGTCGGAGTGGTGATGTTTGCGCTCTTGATCGTGCAGGCCAATACCGGCGTGCTCACGGGTTATCGCCGTGATGCCACGGTGCGCAGTGTAGGCGTCGGCTGGCGCGAGCTTGCGGCGGGGATCGAGGCCGTGCGTGTTCGTGTCGGGGCGTCTTGCGTCCTGGCGACGGACTACGGCACCACCGGTTGGCTCGCTTTCTATCTGCCGAAGGGCGCTTGCGTCGTGCAGCCAACCCAACGCATCCGCTGGGTCAACATGCCCGAGCCGGATCCGGCGCTGCTTGCCGGCAAGTTGCTCTATGTCGGCGATGCGAAGGGCGAGGAGCTGTACCCGAAAGCCCGGTTTGCACGTGTTGAGCGGGTGGCGGAGCTCAAGCGGATGCGTGGGCCGCTCACCATCGAAACCTATGCTCTCGATCTGCTGGAGGGTCCCCGCGGCGAGGTCCTCGACCGTTCACCACCGCCGGAGCTGCAATAGCGGCTGGCCGAAATCTCCCCCGGCGTTAGGTGCGGCGGGATGGAACCGAATGGCTCCGCCGCCCAACATCTGCCGTGACTTAATCCGCATTTAACTAAAAACCGCCTTAATGACGCTCCGCCTCTTTGCGAGATGCTCTTCGGGATTGAC
>JAICIT010000317.1 GCA_025960445.1 Bradyrhizobium sp.
CTTCACTGGCGCATACGCATATGGACCGGCGGCGCCACCAGCTAGCTCCAGGCCCATTCTGCCAGCAGGAGTTAGCGCGCCGTCATTGAGCACATCGCGATTCGGATACATCGCTTGAAAGGCGGCCGGTTCCGAGAATGCCGCTTGGGCACCTGCCGGATTTGCGATCGCCGCCGCCAGAATCACAGCCACGCTGAGAAGTTTGAAGTTACTCATTGCCGAATCCCTCCATGTTGTTGAGGCGGTGCGCACATGCGCCGGCCTCCGAAGGAAGATTCGAAACGATCTTCGATATTCCTGAGCACGCGAAATCGTGACCCTCGTTCACGCCGACGGTCTTTGTTCAAAAAAAATCAGCACAGTTGGGAATTTTTAGAACCGAGCACGAGTCCCGTTGTCAGGAGCATCATTCCGAAGCTCCGCCATGTTTTGAGCCCGGCGTGCAAGCCGGGCTAATTTTGGGGACGCTCGTGAAAAAGACGATATTGTTTGCAGCGGCGGCTTTCAACGTCGCGACGGTTGCGCATGCCGATGAACTTTCGAACCTTCAGGAGGAATCCAGGCAGCTTCGGGCGCAAAATGAGACGCTGACAAAGCGAATAGCAGATATCGAGAGGCGGCAGCGCAGGCTCGAAGCGCTGCCCGCAAAGCCGGCCGGTGTTACGCTGGCCGCAAAGCCGACAGTCTCGGTACCCGCCGACTACGCCTACAAGGCAAAGCCAAAGGCAGTAGACGATAGCCTGACCTGGCACGGGCTTACGGTTTACGGATTGATCGACATGGGCGTGACCTATGAAAACCATGGCGCCCCCTTAAACAGCCTCGCCGGCGCACCAATCAACTATCTGATCTCACCGAACAGCAACGGCAGATATTTTGGCGTCGGCCCTAACGCGCTGAGCTCGTCCTATGTCGGCCTAAAGGGAAACCAGGAGATTGCGGATGGGCTGGCCGCCATCTTCACTCTTCAAAGTCAATTCAATCCAGAGTCAGGATCCCTTTCGAACGGACTTGGCTCTGTTGCGCAAAACAACGGATTGGCGCTTACCCAGCAGAACGCGTTTGGCGATTCCTCCAGAAACGGTCAGATGTTCAACGTGGCAGCGTATGCGGGCCTCAGTTCACCAGCATATGGAACGTTGACCTACGGCCGACAAAGCGCGCTTACGTCGGATGGCGTGGTCGCCTATGATCCCATGAGCAGTTCAAGCGCCTTCTCCGTCATAGGCTTCCAGGGTGCCACAGGCGGTGGAGGAGATACTGAAAATCGAATTTACGACAATTCCTTCAAATATGGCGTGAATGTCGGCCCGTTCCGTGCCGCGGTGGAAACACAGATTCGTTCGGGCTCGGGCGCCTTCGTAGCCCCGGGTAATGCCTTCGAGGGACAAATCGGAGCGGACTATTTGGGCCTTTCGGTCGACGCCATCTTCGCCCACATCGAGGATGCGGTTTCCGCCTCTCCTTTAGGGGTGGGAGTGGTGCCAACCGCGACAAATCCCGGAGCAGGATTTGTCGCCGGAAAAATTTCCGACAACACCAGCTTCATGTTTCTTGCCAAGTACACTACCGGGCCGGTCAAACTTTACGGCGGTTACGAGCATATCGATTTCGCGAACCCGCGTAATCCAATGGCGGTCGGTGGTTTACTTCCGGGCGGCTATACGCTCGGTACTGTCAACAACACCAATTTTACTAGCGACAGGATACTCCAGGTATTTTGGACCGGTGTGAAATACGCGGTCAGGCCCGATCTCGATCTGACCGCCGCCTATTACCACGAAGAGCAGAACAGCTTCCGGACAGGTGCCATCAATGTAGGAGGCACTTGCTCCACCAGCGCCTTTGCCCAGTGCAAAGGACAGCTGGACGCGATTTCTGTCCTCGCTGACTACAGGTTTGCAAAGCGCTTCGATGCTTATGCAGGTGTCATGTGGTCCCAAGTCGCGAATGGCCTGGCCAACGGTTTCCTTCATCGATCCGCGATCGATCCGACCGTTGGCATGCGCTTCCAGTTCTAAACTTGACAGCGATGAGCTCAGCCATGATCAGGAGCCGTTAGCTCGAGCGGCGCACGGCGCAATCGGCGGATTGCTGCGTATTCTGGCTGCCGCTTTTCAGTTCCTTGTCCACCAGCTCAACAAGGCAGTGCTGCGTCGTGCGTATGATTGCGCGCGTACACGCGCCCGATCGCCTCCATCCCCTGCGGTTTAGATCGGCCAGATGTACCGCGGTGTGTTGGCCTTGTAGCGAAGGTAGGCGTCGCCGAATTTTGCCTGCAGATAATGCTCTTCCCGCAACACGACACCCCAATGCAAGATCAATTGGCTCGGGACGAACAGAATCAGAAGCCAGCCGTTCGCCGAGATCAGGGCCAGGCCAATCATCAGCAGCGAGCCTCCGACGTAAATCGGATTGCGCGTGAACCTGAAAACGCCGCCAGTTACGAGCGCGGTGGTTGGAGACGATGGGCTAACGTTGGTGCCCAGCCGCGCCATGGCGTAGATCGCAGTTGCGCCCACAAACAGTCCGATGACTGCGATCGCAAATCCTGCGATCCAGCGCAGTGGCCAATCAATATGCGACAGCGTTTCAATTGGAAAAAGTCGCTGCAACACAAAGCTCATCAGGATAGTCGAAACGATGATCACGGGCGGAAATATGATGACGTCAGGCGCATCGGATTTTATATTTTTCGACATAGCAGCTCGCTATTTTTGAGTTCGGGCCGCACCGCGCATGCCACGTCTTGAATTGGTGGCGGTGCAGGGCGCAGGTGAGGGACTGCCGGCTCCAGAAATGTTCATCATTTCGCGGCGGTCACCATGATTTCGACGAGCATGCCGGGATGCCATAGCTGGGGCGAATGCAGGCAGGCACGCGTCGGCGGGCTGGTGGCGTCCACCCAGCCGTTCCAGATCTCGTTATGCGCTCCGAAAAGACTCATGTCTGTGAGCCACACCTGCGAGCTCAACAGTCTGGATTTGTCCGTGCCGGCTATCTTCAACAGGCCGTCAATCCTGGCGAGCACTTGTGAGGTCTGCTCCTTGACGTCGCCGAGCCGCTCGGGATCGGCGGTGATCCCTGCCAGATAGACCAAGCCGTCGCGAACCGTCGCGTAGCTGATGATCGGAGCGACGCTGGTGAAAGGCTTTCCGCTCGACGGCCCGATGACGACGTGTCGCTGGATGTCCATGGGTGGTTCTCCTGTGTTGCGGCGTCCAGCGCTCTCAGCCGCGCTGGGCATGCCGGGAAATGTGATTGCTCCGAGAACGTTCGCAGAGAGGCCGCCAAGCTCGCGGCGCGTGATGCCCGCCATGAATCGTCTCCCGCCCGTCAGTCCTTTGCGAGAATTGTCTGGTGGATGGTATCTGTCCAATGCATAATTTGGCGTCCACTCATCAGTAATCTAGATAGCTCAATGGACATAAACCAAATTCGAACTTTCGTGACGATCGCCGAGGCGCGCAGCTTCAGTCGCGCCGGCGGTTCGTTGCATCGGTCTCAGCCGGCGATCAGCCGCCGCATCGAATTACTCGAACAGGAATTGGGCATCGCATTGTTCGATCGGCTTCGCGGCGGTGTGGCGCTGACGGATGCGGGCGCGGCACTGCTGCCTTATGCGACGTCCGTGCTCGCCGCGATGAAGGATGGCTTGACGGCGGTTGAGGCCGTCCGCTCCGGCGATGCGGGCCGAATATCGCTTGCGCTGGTGGGCACGCTTGCGAGCGATGCCTTCACCAGGGTGCTACGCAAATTCCAACGCAAACATTCTGCGGTTCGCCTCGATATTCAAACAGCCACCAGTCAGGAGGTTGAAGAACTGGTGCTGCGCGGGGAAGCGACGTTCGGCCTGCGATACGCCGTAAGCCAATACTCTGATCTGGTCTCGCAGGTCATTTGGCAAGACAGGCTGCTGCTCGTTGGCCGCTCGGATCATCCGCTTGCTGACGGGCGCAAACATCGGCCGATCGAACTGGCGGGCGAACGGTGGGTAGCATTTACATCGCGCAGATCGCCGGAGGCGTTCGTGAAATTCCTGGAGCGAAAGCTGCTCATGGCGGGTCTCGATGAGCCTGAAATAGTTCCGATTGATGGGCTGACGGCCCAGAAGCGCCTCGTCGAGGCTGGCTTCGGAATTGCGCTGCTTGCGGAGAGCAACGTGCGGGAGGAACTTCGTGCTGGCTCGCTGCGGATAATCGACGTCCCCGCGCTGCGAGCCACAATCCCGGTGGCGCTGGTGCATCGGCGCAAGGCTTATCTCGGCGAAGCCGCGCGCTCGCTGCTGGCCATGATCTCTGCCTCGGCGCCCGTGGCCAAACCTGATCGCAGAAGCTCTGGCGCAAACCGCCAAAAAGGCACCGCATAAGCCTTGATGGGCCTTCCTCATCATGGGCCTTCTCGGCCCTGGCGTTTCCGGACGACACCCGATGACGCAGACTCCAAGCGCGTCGATGGTTTCACGGAGCGCCGATGCGTCACTTTTAAAATCTGGTCAAAA
>JAICIT010000318.1 GCA_025960445.1 Bradyrhizobium sp.
ATCCCTCAGGACTCACTGATAGTTGCCGGCACTGCAAGGGGTTGGGCGCCCTCTGGTTTCCGGTATTTTGCACCATATTTAGTATTTGATTCAGGAACTCGTACTATTGCTTGACGGGCGCGATGGAGTCGTCCTAGCTTCGATCCTGTTCGGCGCGAGTGTGTTTGGGTCCCGCCGGTCGTTTCCTGAAGGGTTCCAGAATGACCACACCGCCGGCCGGTCGAGGCAGCGGGTACGGGCTTTTTTGCCCAGATTTGGACGGGCTCTCGAGCGCCAAAACCAATAGGGCCTGATGAGCCAAAATGGTTGGGATGGGAGAATTAGGCGTTGAATAAGAGTGGGGCGTTGAAGACATGACCTGAGAAGCGGAACGGGGGCGTTCCACCAGGACATGACGCGGCAGATCGATGTTCGCATCGATATGCAGCCAGACAGAAACAGGGCCGGGTCCACCGGTAGAGCTGCGGACTGACAGTTCGCAAAAAAAGAAACCACCCGCGCCGCAGAGAAGCGGTCCGGTAACAAGATGGGGCACGACCAATGCGAATCGAACGGCGCAACACCACTGCAGGCCAGTCACCCTACGCAGCGATTGATTTCAGATTGACGACATCTGAGATCCGCAATCCCGATGGCTCGGTGGTATTTCGCCTCGAAAACGTCGAGGTGCCGGAATTCTGGTCGCAGGTCGCCTCCGATGTTCTCGCGCAGAAGTATTTTCGCAAGGCCGGCGTCGCCGCAAAGCTGAAGAAGGTCGAGGAAGAGACCGTGCCGTCCTGGCTCTGGCGCTCGGTGCCGGACACGGCGGCGCTAGCTGATCTGCCGGAAGCCGAGCGCTACGTCAGCGAGCTCTCCGCCAAGCAGGTGTTCGACCGGCTCGCCGGCTGCTGGACGTATTGGGGCTGGAAGGGCGGCTACTTCTCCTCGGAGGAAGACGCAAGCGCTTTCAATGACGAGCTGCGCTACATGCTCGCCAAGCAGATGGTGGCGCCGAATTCGCCGCAATGGTTCAACACCGGCCTGCATTGGGCTTACGGCGTCGACGGGCCCGGCCAGGGCCACTATTACGTGGACTGGAAGACCGGCAAGCTGACCAAATCGAAATCGGCTTACGAGCACCCGCAGCCGCATGCCTGCTTCATCCAGGGCATCGAGGACGACCTCGTCAACGAGGGCGGCATCATGGACCTGTGGGTGCGTGAAGCCCGCTTGTTCAAATACGGCTCCGGCACCGGCTCGAACTTCTCGCGGCTGCGCGGCGAAGGCGAAAAGCTTTCCGGCGGCGGCCGCTCGTCAGGCCTGATGAGCTTCCTCAAGATCGGCGACCGCGCCGCCGGCGCGATCAAGTCGGGCGGCACCACCCGCCGCGCCGCAAAGATGGTCGTGGTCGACGCTGACCATCCGGACATCGAGACCTACATCGACTGGAAGGTGAAGGAGGAGCAGAAGGTCGCTGCGCTCGTGACCGGGTCCAAGCTCAACCAGCGCCACCTCAAGGCGGTGCTGAAGGCCTGCGTCAACTGCGAAGGCTCCGGCGACGACTGCTTCGATCCCGAAAAGAATCCGGCGCTCCGCCGCGAGATCAAGCTCGCCCGCCGCGCCATGGTCACCGACGGCATGATCAAGCGGGTGATCCAGTTCGCGCGGCAAGGCTACAAGGAGATCGACTTCCCGATCTACGATACCGACTGGGATTCCGAGGCCTATCTCACGGTCTCCGGCCAGAACTCCAACAATTCCGTATCGCTGAAGGATGACTTCCTGCGCGCGGTGGAGACCGATGGCGACTGGAACCTGATCGGCCGCACCAACAAGAAGGTCACCAAAACGCTGAAGGCGCGCGAGTTGTGGGAGAAGATCGGCCACGCCGCATGGGCCAGCGCCGATCCCGGCCTGCACTTCAACACCACCATGAACGATTGGCACACCTGCAAGGCGTCCGGCGAGATCCGCGCCTCCAATCCGTGCTCGGAATACATGTTCCTGGACGACACCGCCTGCAACTTGGCGTCGGCCAACCTGATCACGTTCTACAACACCACGACCAAGCTGTTCGATGTGGACGCCTACGAGCATCTCTGCCGGTTGTGGACCATCGTGCTCGAAATCTCCGTGATGATGGCGCAGTTCCCCTCCAAGGCGATCGCGGAATTGTCCTACGAATTCCGCACGCTGGGATTGGGGTTCGCCAATATCGGCGGGCTGCTGATGACGATGGGCCTGTCCTACGATTCAAAAGAAGGCCGCGCGCTGTGCGGCGCGCTGTCGGCAATCATGACCGGGACCGCCTACGCCACCTCGGCCGAGATGGCGAAAGAACTCGGCCCCTTCCCCGGCTACAAAAAGAACGCCGCCCACATGCTGCGGGTAATCCGCAATCACCGCCGCGCCGCGCATGGCGAAAGCCGTGGCTATGAGGCGCTGGCGGTCAATCCGGTGCCGCTCGATCACGCCTCCTGCAAGCAGGCCGATATCATCCAGCATGCCAAGGCCGCCTGGGACAAGGCGCTCGAACTCGGCGAAATCAACGGCTACCGCAACGCGCAGACCACGGTGGTGGCGCCGACCGGCACCATCGGCCTGGTGATGGATTGCGACACCACCGGCATCGAGCCCGATTTCGCGCTGGTGAAATTCAAGAAACTCGCCGGCGGCGGTTATTTCAAGATCATCAACCGCGCCGTGCCCGAGGCCTTGCGCGCGCTTGGCTACCGTGAAAGCGATATCGCCGAGATCGAGGCCTATGCCGTCGGCCACGGCTCGCTTTCGAATGCCCCTGCCATTAACGTTTCGACCTTGAAGGCGAAGGGCTTCACCGATGAAGCTCTCGCAAAGGTCGAAGCGGCACTGCCGACCGCGTTCGACATCAAATTCGCTTTCAACAAATGGACCTTCGGCGAGGACTTCCTTCGGGAAACCCTCAACCTCGCTCCGGAAGCGATAGCAGCGGCGAACTTCGACCTGCTGTCGGCGATCGGCTTCAGCAAGCGCGAGATCGAGGCCGCCAACGTTCACATCTGCGGCGCGATGACGGTGGAAGGCGCGCCGCATCTGAAAGCCGAGCACTACAGCGTGTTCGATTGCGCCAACCCCTGCGGCAAGGTCGGCAAGCGCTATCTGTCAGTCGAGAGCCATATCCGCATGATGGCGGCGTCGCAGCCGTTCATTTCAGGCGCGATCAGCAAAACCATCAATATGCCCAACGACGCCACGGTGGAGGATTGCAAGGCTGCTTACCTGCTCTCATGGAAGCTCGCGCTGAAAGCCAACGCGCTCTACCGCGACGGCTCCAAACTGTCGCAGCCGCTGAACTCGCAGCTCATCAGTGAGGATGACGAAGAAGACGACGCGATCGAGGCGTTCATGGAGAAGCCGATGGCCGCGCGCGCCGCGCAGCTTTCGGAGAAAGTCGTGGAACGGCTGGTCGAGCGCATCGTCGTGATGCGCGAACGCGAGAAGATGCCGGATCGCCGCAAGGGCTACACCCAGAAAGCGGTGGTTGGCGGGCACAAGGTTTACCTGCGCACCGGCGAATATGATGACGGCCGGCTCGGCGAGATCTTCATCGACATGCACAAGGAGGGCGCGGCGCTGCGCTCCTTCATCAACAACTTCGCCATCGCGGTGTCGCTCGGCCTGCAATATGGCGTGCCGCTCGAGGAATATGTCGACGCCTTCACGTTCACCCGGTTCGAGCCCGCCGGCCCGGTGCAGGGCAACGACAGCATCAAATATGCGACTTCGATTCTGGATTATGTGTTCCGCGAACTCGCGGTCAGCTACATGAGCCGATTCGATCTCGCCCATGTTGATCCCAGCGAATCCAACTTCGACGCGATGGGTCGAGGCGTCGAGGAAGGCAAACAACCGGACGCGAGCAACAAGTACCTGTCGAAGGGACTGACCCGCTCGCGGACCGACAATCTCGTGGTGATGCGCGGCGGCAGTGAGCCGCAGGCTGATGCCCGTGCTTCCGGCAACGTCACCGCCATGGCCTCGCACGGCGCGACAGCCCGCGCGGGTGATGCGCTGGAAGGCGCGGTCGCGTTGAAACAGGAGGCGCAGCACGATCTATCACCAACCGAAAAGCTCGAGGCGATGCAGTGGAGCAAGGCAGGATCGGCGCAGCAAACAGCTCCCTCAAAGGCCGAACGCCGGGCGGAAGCCAAGGCCAAGGGTTACGAAGGCGAGATGTGCAGCGAGTGCGGCAACTTCACCCTGGTGCGGAACGGCACCTGCATGAAGTGCGACACGTGCGGCTCAACGACGGGGTGTTCGTGAATCGTGTCCTGGCACCAGCCGGGCATTACCTGGATCAAAAGAGGCGGCCGACAGGTCGCCTTTTTTTCGCGGGCGGTTAATACAGCGGACCAGTGAGCGTCCACCACACGTGCGCGACGCCGGTCTCAACTATGATGCGGTCCGCGCATGATCTTCATGGCGTCTTCGATATGACGCCATTCCCTGGCTTCTTCAGTCTCTCCCTTGCCC
>JAICIT010000319.1 GCA_025960445.1 Bradyrhizobium sp.
CGATAAACCACATAGGCGCGAGTATCGCGGTGGCTTTCCAGCGCCAGCAACTTTGCATCGTCGCAGCGCAAATATGCGGCGCGATCCAGAATATCGGAGACAAAGGCCGGCTTCCCCAACGGGAATGAATCGAATGCTGTCATGTCCTAACCCAGCCAAATTTTGCGGCGAAGTGCGCTAATGAAATTCTGGACTTCCTCGGCGTCATGCGCCAGCGGCGGCATCACGCCCCAAACCGGACGCGGCCAGGCGGCGTCGCTGGAACGGCGCGCAATGATGTGCACGTGAAGTTGCGGCACCAGATTGCCGAGCGCGGCGATGTTCAGCTTGTCGCATTTGGTGATCTCTTTGAGCGCGCGGGCGGTCCGACTGATCTCCGTCATCAACTGCGCCTGCTCGACTTCGTCCAGATCGATGATTTCGACGGCGCCGTCCCGGCGGGGGACCAGCAACAGCCAGGGGTAATGCGCATCCTTGATGACCAGCACGCGGCATAGCGGCAGGTCGCCGATGTCGATAGTATCTTTTTTGAGCTGTGAATGGAGCGACCAGGTGGAAGCATCAGCGGGCATGTCGGCAACTAAAGCCTTTCCGTGTTGCCGCACAAGTCCTGCAAAGCCGCCCGCGTCCCGCTTGCTTTCCGGGACTTTTAGCCCCAAATAGTGGCCGGGAGATTGGCGGTGGACGAGCCACTCGCCAACCGGGTCAGGTCCGGAAGGAAGCAGCCCTAACGAGGTCCGGATCGGGTCGCTCGTCAGTCTCCTACTTGTTTTTCGAGCAAATCGCGCAAGATGGGCGATCTCCGTCCTGCGCTGGAATTTGTTCCCGTTCCGCAAGCCGGCTTCGAGAGACAACCAAGTGCGGATCGATCGATGACCGACGGTGGTGCTTCTTCAATGCCTCCCAATGATGCCGAAAGCACGCCTCGCGGCGGCTTTGATGTCGGCCCTTCGCCCGAGATCAGCAAGCATTATCGGGTGCTGGCGCGCAAATACCGCCCGTCCACTTTCGACGACCTGATAGGCCAGGATGCCGTGGTGCGGACGGTTTCCAACGCGTTCGAAACCGGGCGTATTCCGCAAGCATGGATTCTCACCGGCGTACGCGGCGTCGGAAAGACCACAACCGCGCGGATTCTCGCCCGCGCGCTGAATTACGAGCTGACGGATGGTTCAGTGAGCGGACCAACCATCCACATGCCGGTGCCGGGCGTGCATTGCCAGGCGATCATGGAAAGCCGGCACATGGACGTCCTGGAAATGGACGCCGCTTCCCACACCGGCGTCGATGACGTGCGCCAGATCAATGACAGCGTGCGCTACGCGCCGGCGAGCGCGCGCTACAAGGTCTACATCATCGACGAAGTTCACATGCTCTCGACCGCGGCGTTCAACGCCTTCCTGAAAACGCTGGAAGAGCCGCCGGAGCATGCCAAATTCGTTTTCGCCACCACGGAAATCCGCAAAGTTCCGGTAACGGTGCTGTCGCGCTGCCAGCGGTTTGATTTGCGCCGGGTCGAGGCCGACGTGCTGATGGCGCATCTCGCCAACATCGCGGCAAAGGAAAACGTCGAAGTCGAACCGGAGGCGCTCGGCATTATCGCCCGAGCGGCTGAAGGCTCAGTACGGGATTCGCTATCGCTGTTCGACCAGGCTATCGCGCACGCGGCAGGGCCAGTCCGCGCCGATGCGGTGCGGCAGATGCTTGGCCTCGCCGATCGCACCAGGGTCATCGATCTGTTCGAGTCGCTGGCTCGCGGGGATATCGCCGGCGCGTTTCGGGAGTTTCGCGAGCAGTATGACACTGGCGCCGATCCGATCGTGGTGCTCTCCGACCTTGCCGAATTCGTCAACTTCGTAACCCGCATCAAAATCGTGCCGGGGACCGCCGACAATGTCGCATTCGGCGAGACAGAACGTCTGCGCGGCCGCGACTTTGCCGCGAAACTTTCGATCCGGGTGCTGTCGCGGATGTGGCAGATGCTGCTCAAGGGGATCGCCGAGACACAAGCCGCGACCCGGCCAGCGGCCGCGGCGGAAATGGTGTTAGTGCGCATCGCCTATGTCGCCGACATGCCGACACCGGATGAAGCGATCCGGATGATCGAACAGAACAGTGGCGCAGCATCGCTCGCTGGCGGCAATCTCGCGCGCAACAGTCAGACACCGGCGATGTCAGTTACTCAGACCATGCCGGCGCGGCCGAGTGCGGGGCCACGCAACAATGCGGAGCCATCGGTGCGCCCGCAGATGACCGCGCCATCGCCGGATGTGCAGGCCGCGCCAACGGCCCTGAGAATTGCAAGCTTTCCCGAACTGGTGGCGCTGGCAGGCGACAAACGCGACCTGCTGACAAAAGCCGCGCTCGAAGCCGATGTCCGTCTGGTCCGAATCGAAGATGGGCGGCTCGAGGTTGCGCTGGAGCGCAGTGCCGCGCGGACGCTCATCAACGATCTCTCACGCAAGCTGGAGCAATGGACCGGGCGTCGCTGGACCGTGATCGTGTCCAATGAAGCCGGCCAGCCGACGCTGCGCTCGCAAAGCGAAGTCGCGCGTAATCAGCGCGAGCGCGCCGCCGAGGCCGATCCGCGCGTGCAGGAAGTGCTGGCGCGATTTCCGGGCGCCAAGGTGGTCGAGGTTCGCAAGCTTGCCGCGGAGCCGCCGGAATCCGATGCTATCGGGGAAGATCCCGCCGAGAGCTCTGATGACGTTTAGCGGTACATGAGGAAGACACATGGCTGATTTTCTCGGCATGATGAAGCAGGCGGCGCAACTGCAGTCGAAAATGCAGGAAATGCAGGAACAACTCGGCCATGTCGAGGTCGAGGGTATTTCGGGTGGCGGCCTTGTCAGCGTGCGCATGACGGCAAAAATGGAAGTCAAGGCGGTGAACATCGATCCGTCGCTGATGAAGCCGGAAGAGCGCGAGGTGCTTCAGGACCTGGTGGCGACCGCGCACAACGATGCGCGCCGCAAGGCGGAAGCCGCGATGCAGGAAAAGATGCAGGCGCTGACGGGCGGACTTGGGCTGCCCCCGGGATTGGGCCTCACCTGAAATGGCCGCTGCGGTTGCCGGCCCTGAAATCGAACGACTGATCCAGCTATTGGCGCGCCTGCCGGGGCTCGGCCCTCGTTCGGCGCGCAGAGCCGCGCTCCATCTGATCAAGAAGCGCGAGGCATTGATGACGCCGCTCGCCGGCGCGCTTCAGGTGGCGATCGACAAAATCCAGGTCTGCAGCAATTGCGGCAATATCGACACCCAGAATCCCTGCACGATTTGCACCGACGCCCGACGCGAGCAATCGATGATCGTCGTGGTCGCCGATGTCGCCGATCTGTGGGCGCTGGAACGAGCTCATGCCACCAATGGCCTCTATCATGTGTTGGGCGCGACGCTGTCGCCGCTGGACGGTGTCGGCCCACAAGATCTGACGATCGATGCGCTGGTCGCGCGGGCGCATGACCCACGCGTAACGGAAATCATTCTTGCCTTGAATGCGACAGTCGATGGTCAAACCACGGCCCATTACATCACCGACCTGCTGCAGGAAGCCGGCGTCAAGGTGACGCGGCTCGCGCATGGCGTGCCGGTCGGGGGCGAACTCGATTACCTCGACGAAGGCACACTGTCGGCGGCGATGCGGCAACGAACACTGTTCTAGCGAAAAATACGGGAAGCAGAGAGATGACGAAACGAAGATTCGGCAAACGGCTGGCTTTGGGCGCGATTTTGGCGGTGATGCTCGCTACGCCCGCGGTCACCGCGCAGGAGGCCGGAGCCGCTTCGAAGCCGGTAAAATTGATCACCCCCGGGGGCATTCTGTCGGGTGAGCTCTACGCTCTTCGCGGCAAGGCGGGCGAACGCGTCGCCACCTATCAGCTCACGACCGAGCCGCGCCGACTACCGCCGCCGAACGGACTTTGCAATCTTGAGACCGGACCGGAGACGTTTCAGATCGTCACGAATAATGATGTACAGGCGGCGCAGTTGAAGAGTCTTATCGGCAAGGAAATCTCGATCAGGGTCGATGAAGTCGCCTGCGCGCAGGATGCGGGACAGGTGAGCGAAGCCGTGGTCACCAAATGGAGCGTGCTCACGCACCCTTAGAGGGCCGGATCGGTTCTGATTGAATCAGCACGGGTTCTAGCTGTCTTATTCTTCTGGCGCGTTTTCTTCACGCAAACCGGCGTCTACTTCGCTCGAAAACGCTCCAATTCATCAGCGCGAAGGACGGACGGCTAGATCTTCTCGACCTGCAGCGCGGCAAAATGTCCGCGTCGCTGCAGCCATGCCAACAGCAGCAGACTCGGCACCGCGACCACGACGCAGATCGCAAAGAACAACGGCCAGCCCGTGGCTTTTGCGACGTATCCCGCGCCCGAGGACAAATAGGTGCGCCCGACCGCGGCGAGCGCGGTCAGCAGAGCGTATTGAGTAGCGGTATGCAGCGGATTTTGGCACAGCGCCGAGAGATACGCGACGAA